>CAXTFX010000017.1:0-19214 GCA_964243185.1 uncultured Chthoniobacterales bacterium | reverse complement strand
CCCTCCACCAGCGTCAACGGGCAGGTGACGAAAATGGCGACGGCCAGCGGCGCCGTCCACGGGTGGCGCCCGCCCGGCGCGACCGACCGGGCCAGGGCGGCGGCCAGCCCCGCCGTGCCCAGCGCGTAGAGCAGCGCCGGCAGCCGCACGGCCGCTTCCGGCTCCCCGGGCCAGAAGGCGAGGGTGCCGGCCGTCAGCCAGTATTGGAGCGGGGCCTTGCGGAAAACGGGTTGAAAATTGTCCCACACGACCCCCGGCCCGGAGAAGCGCAGCTCGCGCGCCCGCTCGGCCGCGAACAGCTCGTCGGTGTTGGTCAGGTGCCCCGCCGGAATCTGCCGGCCCAGGGCGGCGGCGAGGAGGGCAACCAAGGCCAGGCAGAGCGCGGCCGGCCATGGGGAGCGGCGGCGGCGGAGGTCGGGCGGGGCGTCGGGAACGGTCAAAGCGGCGCAGGATACGCGCGCGTCCCGCCGCCGGACAGCGCCGTTCCCGCAACCCCTTTGACCGCCGCCGGGGAACTCTCACCCTCGGCGCCCGCCCGGTCCCCCTGCGCTCCGATCACCCGGCGTGAACCGGGCCGCCCGACGGTCCGGGCGCTCCCGCCGGCGCGGGAGATTCCCGACGCGGGAAACCGGGCCCTGCGCGCGGCGGGGATCAGGCGAAGCCATTCCGCCCACGGTGAACGGCAGACCCATGACGGTCGGGCCTTGCCCGTTCCCCGCGAACCGTTAAACTGCTGTCCCATGCCCGCCGCCGGCCGTGAAACTTCCGCGTCGTCGCCGGCCCTCGGGCCCGCCGCCGCGCCGGAGGGCACGTGGGCCGATTGGCTGCGCGCGAACCATTTCGGGGAGCTGTTCGGCTTGGAACCGTCCGCCGGGGGGCCGCACCCCTTCGAGCGAGCCATCTGGCGACCCGCGGACGCGGACCGGGCGGCGGCGTGGAGCCTCTACACGGAGCTTCGCACGCGCATCCTGACCCAGCCGTTGGCCTACCGTGCGGGGGACGAGGCCGCCGCGTTGGACAGCGTGTTCGGGCTGTTTGCCCTGACGCGCGAAACCTTGAGGGAGCACGAGGGCTGCACCCATCTCGCCTCGCTCGTCGTGCGGGTGCTGAACGTCCACGTCCGCCCGTTCACCGCGCGCTGGCACCGGGCGAAGGTGGACGGCCGTCTGGCGAGCACCGACCTGCGCTTCGCGTTTCGCCGCCAGCTCGCCCGGCTCCAGGGTCGGCTGCGCCTGCTGATGACGCTGCTCGGGCGTCTGGCCGAGGGCGCGGCGTTCGTCCCGGGCACGGAGGCGGGGACGGAAACCCCGGGCCGCGGCGCGGACGCCGCGATCTCCGCACCCCTGCCCTTCGGCATCTGGCCGACCTTGCGCCCCGTCGCCAACCTCGACGCCATCAACGCCGCCGAGGGTGCCGAGGTGCGCGCCCGCCGGGCGTTCTACGGCCAGGCCAACGCGACGGGGGCGGACGGCGCTGGCGGCGCCGTCGGGCTCGCCCTTTCGGGCGGGGGCATCCGTTCGGCCACGTTCGCGTTGGGCGTCGTGGAGACCCTGGCCCGGCGCGGCATCCTCCGGCAGGTGGATTTCCTGTCCACGGTGTCGGGCGGGGGCTACCTCGGGTCGTTCCTCACCTCCTTTTTGGGCGCGGCGGACAACCCGGCCGTCACGCTGGCACCCGGGCGGGGGCACCTGCCTTTCGGGGGGGCCGGGGAGGAGGAATCCGCCGGGGTGCGGCACCTGCGTAACCACGGCAAATACCTGGCGGAGGGCGGCTTCAGGACCCGGGCGCTCATCGGGGCGGTGGCGGTGCAGGGCCTGGCCGTCAGCCTGCTGCTCCTCGGCGTGGCGCTCCTGGCCGTGGTGAGCGTCGCCCGGCTGCTCGGCGCGCTGGGACACGCGCTGCACCGCGCCGGGGTGGAAGGGTTCCAGGGGAACCGAGCGCCGTGGGCCTGCGTTTGTTTGCTGGCGATCGGCGCGATCCTGCTGCCCGTCGTGCAGACCCTGGTCCGCAACTTTCCCGACCGGAAAGGTTTGCGGCGGCTCCAGACCGGGTGGGAGCGCGCCTGCGTCGGGTGGCTGGCGCTCACGCTCGGCGCGCTCGCGGCCCAGGGAATTTTCCAAGGGTTCCAGACGTTGACGCGCGGGGCCGGCTCCCCCGGCCGGGTGCTGGCGGCGGCGGTGCTGCTGCCGGCCATCTTTGGCGTCAGCGGCGCCGTCCTGGGCGCCGGACGGCGGCTGGGCCGGCTCTGCCTGGGCTCGTTCGGGCTGCTCGGCCCGCTGCCGGTGCTCGTGGCGTTACTCTGGCTCTGGCAGGAGTTCGTCCTGCACCCCACCCGGACCCGGGACCTGACCCTGGGCGGACTGACCCTCGGTCTGCTGGCGTATGCGCGGGTTTTTCTCAACGTCAACTTTGCCTCGCCGCACCGCTACTACCGGGACCGGCTGGCGCGCACTTACCTGACCCGGCCCGGCCGTGCGGACGCCCGGGAAGTTTACCCCCTGGACCCGCAGCCGCTCTCGACGCTGCACCCGGCTCCGGCCGGGCCAGGCGGCGGTCCGAAGGGCCCGTATCACCTCGTCAACGCCGCCCTGAACATCCCGCTCTGCACGGACCCCGAGCTCCGCGGGCGCAACAGCGACTTCTTCGTCTTCAGCAAGCACTTCTGCGGCAGCCCGACCACCGGTTACCACCCGACCAGGACCTGGGAGGCGCTCGACCCGCACCTCGATCTCGGCACGGCCGTGGCCATCTCGGGCGCCGCCGCGGCCCCGCGCATGGGCACGCTCACGGACCGGCGGTTCACCTATCTCCTGAGCCTGCTCAACGTGCGCCTCGGCTACTGGCTCTGCCGGCCGGACGGGCCCCGGGGCCGGGTTTCCGGGGGCTGGCGGCGCTGGCTTTCGCCGCCCGACGGCACGTATTTCCTGCGCGAGCTGACGGGCTGGATGGATGAAGAGCTGCCGTATCTCAACGTCTCCGACGGCGGGCACATCGAGAACCTCGGTATCTATGAGCTCCTGCGCCGACGCTGCCAGTTCATCGTGGCCGTGGACGGCGAGGCGGATCCCAACCGCTCTTTCGGCGGGTTGCTCACCCTGACCCAGCTTGCCCAGGTGGACCTCGGCGTGCGGATCGAGCCCGACCTCGCCGACCTGCGAAAAGACCGCGACGGTCTCGGCCAGGCGCACTTCGCGCTTTCCCGCATCGAGTATCCCGGCGGCGGGCGGGGACTGCTGCTGTATGTGAAAACTTCCCTGACGGGCAACGAATCCGAGTTCTTACGCAAATACCGCGCCGACCACCCGGAGTTCCCCCACCAGAGCACGGCGCAGCAGCTCTATAACGAATCCCAGTTCGAGGCTTACCGCGCCCTCGGTGAGCACACGGCCGGCGACCTTTTCCGGGAGGACCTCCTGGGGGAAGGGCCGGCGGATCAGCTCACGGTCAAGGATTGGTTTGAAAGGCTCGCGCAGAGCCTCCTCGCGGAAGCCGACCCGCCCGTCCGTCCGGCCCCGGCATAGCGCGACGGCCAAAGTCGCTTTGCAGGGAAAGCCGGTGCATCCCTGGTGCGGAAGGAATTTTATAGTTGTTTCACAACGACAACGGTTCACAATCTGTTCTGGGTCAAAGTGGCCGAAAGACCTCCGAAGGCGGGGATCGTCCTCCCCGCCGGGGATCTGGGGGCGTCCCAACTCAACCAAGCCATGAGTGCATCCAAAGACGGGCAGAAGCGGGCGCGGGCGAAGCGTTTTCCCGAGGCCGTGCCGGGACCGGCGCGGGCGAAGATCCTCCGACTGTTCATCAGTTACGCCCGGGAGGATGAGAAGATCGCGGTCGCCGTGTCGAACGCGATCAAGGCCGCGTTGAGCGAGGGGAGTTTGTTCGACGTTTCGCTCGACCAATACTCCTTCGAGATTGGTTCGGACCTACAGGAGCAGATCCAGCGCCGGCTCGAAGACACCGACCGGCTGATCGTCATTTATACGGGCGTGGATAAACCCAGTCACAGTTACACCGGCTGGGAGGTGGGCTATTTCATGGGCGTCCAGCAACGCCTCGAACCGGCGGACGATTCGCCGAAAATCGTGTCGCTTTACCTGAACAACCCGCCCGCGGTGATCGCTCACATCCTGGGGATCGGGCTCGGCATCAACCGGGAGAATTTGTTGTTGAGCGAGGAGGATTACGCCAAAAAGCTGACCGAAACCATCAACGAGGGTCACGGGGCCGTCCGGTTCTTTGAAGACCTCCAGGCCACGGTGGACGACTACCGCGCGCAGAGCGGCATGGGGCGGGCCCAGCGGGCGGACACCAAGAAATGCGTCCGGGACATGCTGTTCAGCATTTTTTGTTACCTCAAGACGACCATTGATAAAACGTTAAAGCCGCAAAAGCAGATCATCGTTAAAACGGACTCCGCTTCTCTCGAAGCGACCGACAACAGCCTGCCGGACACGGCGCAGTTGACCCCGGTTGGCTCCGGGAGCTCGATGGCCATTTTCGGGTTGCCCGACGCCACCTTGACCTGGCAGGAATTCGTCAGCCAGGTGTCGGAGCACAAGCTGGGCAGTTCCTGGTGCGAGGCGATCACCCGGGTCATCACGTCGTCCCTGCCGAACCAGATCGAGATTGACAACAGCCAGGTCATCATCTCCAGCGATGAAGGGCATGTTTACCGGTTGATCCTGACCACCAGCGCCACCTATTTCAACGGCCACCGGGAGTTCAACCTCTACCTGGTCGAGGCCCTGCGGCCGAAGGACTACGGCGACAAAGCCACGACGCGGCTCCTGAACGGGCTGGAGATCGTCTGCCGGTTCCGGTTCATGTTCCTGGAGGAGCGCAGCGAATTCAGCCAGGCGAACGTCCTGGCGATCCGGCTGGAACGTGTGCCGGACCTCGCCCGCGATCTGCTCCGGGAGTTGAACCTGCTGCGCCGGGATGCCCAGGAAGCCGGTTTGGACCAGCCGAGTTTCTGGAGCGCATACGTGTCGTGGGAAGTCGTGCTGGCCATGGGCCGCAACTGGGCGCCGAACGAGGTCAAGCTGCGCGCGACCCTGGCAAAGCTGTTAACGTTGAAGCGGGCGAGCGCCCCTTCCAACGAGCTCTCCGCGCTCCGCGGGGAGCTGGCCCAGACCCTGGAGGCGGTGCGGAAGTCCACCCGGACGCACAACCAGTTGTTAATTACCGAGATGACCTCAAAGCTGAAGTCCATGATCGAGATTGACGGCGGCGGCACCGGGAACAGGGAGCGCGGCAGCGGCGGAAAACGCGGGAAACGCCCGGTCCCGGAGCCGAGGTAGGCGCGCAGAAATTTTACTACCGCTTCGCGGGATGGACGTAGCGCCCGCCGCTCCGGGTGGCGGCTGGCCGCCCTTGCCGGGGCCGCGGAGCGCCCGGCGGGGTCAACCCCGCAATCTGGTGTGACGCCTGAGCGCCTCGTTCGCTTCCGTCACCGACCCCGACTCCCCGGTCACGACAGCAGCCCGGCCGGATCGGCGTAAGCCATCCCGTGCGCCTCGGCCACGGCGCGGTTCGTCACCTGACCGTGCAGCACGTTGATGCCCCCGAGCAGGGCCGGCTGCTTACGCACCGCTTCCGCCAGGGTGCCCGCGTCGGCGAAGGTTTCCAGGTAACGGCCCGTCACGTTGGTCAACGCCTGGGTCGCCGTGCGCGCGTAGGCGCCGGGCATGTTGGCCACGCAATAGTGGATCACGCCCTCCTCCACGAAGGTCGGGTCGTGGTGGGTCGTCGGGCGGGAGGTCTCCGCGCAACCGCCCTGGTCAATGGCGATGTCCACCAGCACGGAGCCGGGGCGCATGACCTTCAACATCTCCCGCGTGATGAGCTTCGGGGCCCGCGCGCCCGGCACCAGCACGGCGCCGATGAGCAGGTCGGCCGTGGGGAGCAGCTCGGTGAGGTTTGCTTCCGAGGAGAACAGCGTGTGGGCGGACGAAGACATCGTGATGTCCAGGAAGCGCATCCGCTCCAGGTCCACCTCCAGGATGGTCGCGTCCGCCCCGAGCCCCGTGGCCATCCGCGCGGCGTTGACGCCGGAGGAACCGCCGCCGAGGACGACGACCTTCCCCGGCAGCACGCCCGGCACACCGCCCAGGAGCACGCCGGCGCCGCCCTGGTGCTTGGCCAGGAAGTAGCCGCCCATGACGATGGACATGCGCCCGGCGATCTCGGACATCGGCTCCAGCAGCGGCAGGCGCCGGTTGACCTCGATGGTCTCATACGCCACGCACGCCGCCCCGCTCTTCGCCAACGCCTCGGTGAGCTCCCGGTTGGCCGCGAGGTGCAGGTAGGTGAACAGGATCTGGCCCTTGCGGAGCAGCGCGTATTCCTCCGGCAGCGGTTCTTTGACCTTCACGATCAGGTCGGACTGGGCGAAGACGCTGGGGTGATCGGTGGCGATCTCCGCGCCCGCCTTGAGGTAATCGGCGTCCGGGTAGCCCGAGCCGACGCCCGCGCCGCGCTCCAGGAGCACGCGGTGGCCGCGCTTGGTCAACTGGTAGGCGCCGGCGGGCAGCAGGGCGACGCGGTGTTCCTGTTGTTTGATTTCGCGGGGGACGCCGATGATCATTTGGGAATGGGAGATGGACCCTAACTAACGGGCGCCCCCCGCCCGGTGGATGGCGGCCAACCGGCCGGCGACGCCCGAAAGGTTCTCACCACGCCTTCGGGCAACCTCCATCCTTATGACCACCCTGCTCCTCCTCACCGTCGCCCCCATGCTCGCCGCCGCCGGCTGGGCGTTCCTCACCTACATTTGCGGTGGCGGCCTGGGACTGGCGATCCTGGTGTTTATCGTGCTCAAGGTGCTGGGAAGATAGTGCGGCCCGGCTTGCGCCGCGCCAACGCAGCAAGGCCGCGCGACTCCTTTCGGGAGCCGCGCCGTTTTTCGTTTTGTCCGGTTCCGGCTGGACGGTAGCGTCTCACGTGCCCGTCGAACGGATCCTCAGCCCCGTGGATGTCGTCGGCCCGCCGGCGCCGAGCGCCTACGAAAAGGAGCGGGGCAAACCCACGCCCAGCCGCCACCATGCCATCGTTCAGAGCCGTCTGTTGAGGGCTTTCCTGCGCTTTCCCGAGTTCGACATCCTGCCCGAGTTAACCTTGGGCTTTCCCGACCGCGCCCCGTTGACGCCAGACCTCAGCGTTTACCCGTGCTCGACCCCGGATTGGTCGCAAGACGAATACCCGGTGCTGGCGATGCCCCGGACCGTGGTGGAAATCGTTGCTTCGAGCCAGACCATGCAGGAGATGGTGAACAAAGCGGAAGTCTATTTTGCCCACGGGGCGGAGAGCGCCCGGCTGGTGCTGCTCGCCACGCAGACGATCTTTATCGGCCAGCCGGGAATCCTCCGTCCGCTGGTGTTCGCTTAAGGCGAGGGACCCTGCCACCGGCCTGACGGTGCGCGTGGAAGAGATTTCCGCCTGACCGTGCGGCCGGTCCGGTGAGCGCGTGGTTGGGGGGAGGGTCAACGCGGTCCATCCAGCGCGAGGGTCGCAGGGTCGAAGTAGCGGTGCGGTCCCCCGCAGAATCCCGGTGTCCGCATCGGGCCGGGGGCGATGAGCGCCTGATCGGCCGCGGCGAGGTGGGACAGGTCGCCCGCCCCGATGCGCCCGAGCCGGCGCAGGGTTTCGTTGGCCTCCGCCGCCGCGCCAAGTTCCGCGACCTCCCGCCAGCCGGCGCGCCGGCCCTGCGTGCGCGCGGCGGTCCGCTCGAAGAACGCTTCCAACGCCGGCCGGCCGCCGGCCCGGAGCGCGAGCTAGACGTCGGCGGGCGCCACGGTGCCATAGACCTTCAGGCGGCTGGCGAGCGTGGCACCGGGAAAACGCAACGGGGCGGGGACGGGATGCACGGCGGCCGGAGCCTACCGGGGAACGCGGCTCCGAACAGTCGAAAACCCGCCCAACGAGCAAATCCCCATTTCCTTCTCCCAGCCAAAGAAACAGCCTGACCGGCCCCCGTCGGACATTCCCCCCGGACTCCGACGCTCCCCCTGCCGATCAGGCTGCTCTTATGGTTTTTTCCCCTTATCCAAGAACCTTGCGGCTCGCAGACGATGGCTCCCTTTAGCAACGGCCGTGCCACCTTCCGGCGGCCAGACCCTAAAACCTGCAAAACGCGAGCCTCTACTCGTGAAATCACGAGGACGATTTCTCGCCTCCCCTTCGACTCACCATCCCCAACCCCTCACCCGCCCTGGCGAGAATTGCCCACCTTGGGTTCGGAACGGCTGTTGGGCAGGTTGAACCTGTGCATTGCCGTCAGTGCGGGCAGGCTGTTACCATTCCCCCGATGCCGAAGCAGGACCCCACCCCGACCGTCACCGCCGAACTCCCCCTCGATTCTCCTGCCCCGGACCCCGCGACGCCGGACCCGGTCCTGGTGGCCAGGGTGGCGGCGTTGCGCCAGGAGCTCCTTGACCACAACCGCCGCTACTACGAGGAAGCCGCGCCGGCCGTCACCGACCAGGAATACGACGCCCTCCTGCGGGACCTGGCGGACCTGGAACGCGAGCACCCCGAGTTCGCCACGCCGGACTCCCCCACCCGGCGTGTCGGCGGTCGGCCCCTGGAGGAGTTTGCCCACGTCCGCCACCAGGCCGCCATGCTGTCCCTGGACAACACCTACTCCGAGGCGGAAGTCGGCGAGTTCTACGCACGCATCCTCAAGGCGCTGCCCGGCCGGGAGGTCCCGGTGGTCGTCGAGCCCAAGATTGACGGCGTGGCCGTGTCCCTGTTCTACGAGGACGGCCGGCTCCAATACGCCGCCACCCGCGGCGACGGGGTGGTGGGCGACGACATCACCCAGAACGTCCGCACGATCCGCACGGTGCCCCACCGGCTGAAGGACGGCTACCCGGCCAGGCTGGAGGTGCGCGGCGAGGTGTTCATCCCCAAGGCGGGTTTCGAGCGGATGAACGCCGACCGCGCCGCGGCCGGCTTGCCGCTGTTCGTCAACCCGCGCAACGCCTGCGCCGGCAGCCTCAAGCAGCTCGACCCCGCCGTGGCCGCCAGCCGGCCCCTGGACCTGCGGGCGCATTCCTACGGCCTGCTGGAAGGCGCGGACGTCGGCTCCCACCAGGAGTTCTTCGCCCTGCTCGACCGGGTCGGCCTGCCCTTCTCCCAGCACACCTGGACGGCGGGAAGCGTCGCGGAAATCCTCGCCGCCATCCACGCGCTCGACGCGGTCCGCCACACGCTGCCGTATGAAACCGACGGCGCGGTGGTCAAGGTGGACCGGTTCGCCCAGCGCGAGCGCCTCGGCTTCACCTCCAAGTCGCCCCGCTGGGCGATGGCCTACAAGTTCAACCCCGAACGGGCCGAAACCCGCCTGCGCGCCATCTCGCTCCAGGTCGGCCGCACGGGGGTCATCACGCCCGTGGCGGAGTTGGAACCCGTGTTCGTCAGCGGCACGACGGTGGGACGCGCGACGCTGCACAACGCGGAGGAGATCGCCCGCAAGGACATCCGCATCGGGGACATCGTGGGCGTGGAGAAGAAGGGCGAGATCATCCCCGCCGTGGTGAGCGTCCGCCCGGACCTGCGCACGGGCGCGGAGCAGGTTTTCCTCATGCCCGAAACGTGCCCCTCCTGCGGCGGCTCGCTGGCGCGCGACCCCGCGCAGGTCGCTATCCGCTGCGGCAACGCGGCCTGCCCGGCGCAGCTCAAGCGCCGGCTCCAGCACTTCGCCGCGCGGGGGGCGATGGACATCGAAGGGTTGGGCGAGGCGATGGTCGAGCAGCTGGTCAACCACGGATTCGTCCGCACCATCCCGGACGTTTACGGGCTCACCGCGCCGGTGCTCGTGGAACTCGAGCGCATGGGGGAGAAGAGCGCGGCGAACCTGATCGAGGGCATCGCCCGCAGCCGGGAGCAGCCGTTGTGGAAGTTGATCTTCGCCCTGGGCATCCTCCACGTCGGCGCCTCCGGGGCGCGGGCGCTGGCGGCGAGGTTCGGAACGCTGGACCAGGTGCTGGCCGCGACGCCGGAGGCCCTGAAGCGCACCCCCGACATCGGCGCTGTGGTCGGGGCGAGCATGCACGAGTTTTTCGGGAACCCGGCCAACCGGGAAACTCTGGAACGCCTGCGGACCGCGGGCCTGAACTTCGGGGAACGCGATACGGCTCCGTCCGCCCCGGGGAGCAAGACTTCGCCCGTCGCGGGCAAGCGTTGGGTTATCACGGGCACGTTGAGCCGCCCGCGCGAGGAGATTGCCGAGCTGCTGTTGGAGCGCGGCGCCAAGGTTTCCGGCAGCGTGAGCAATAAGACCGATTACCTGCTCGCCGGGGCCGACGCGGGCTCCAAGCTGGAAAAGGCGCGGGCTGCCGGGGTGAACGTGCTGAACGAGACCGGCTTCTGGGCGCTGCTTGGTTTGGAGCCGCCGGAGGCCCCGGCGACGGGCGCCGCGGCCCCAGCGTTCTCCCTGGAGTCCTGACCCCTCCGGTTGGCAACGGTCACAAAGCCTGAAGGCTGACCCCAACCAGGCGGTGGGCTACCGGTCCCGCTCCAACCGCAGTTCCGTCGGCTGCTCGGCCGCGTTCCGGGAGAGCACCCCGCGCCGGGCGGAGCGCTCGCGCGGGGAGCCGGGCTCGTCCCCGGCTTCGACGTGGACCGTCAAAGTTTCGCCCCCGCGCTTGATCGTGACGGGCACCTCGTCGCCGCCCGTCAGGTAAAAGCCAATGTCGAGCACGTCGGAGGGCCGGTTGACGGGTTCGTCGTTCACCTTCACGAGCACGTCCCCCTCGCGCAAGCCGCTCCGCGCCGCGGGCGAATCGGGCGCGAGCTCGGCGACCCGGGTTTCGATTCCCTCGTCGTTCACCAGGTCTGGCGAGGGGACGATGGTCACGCCGAGGTAGCCCGGCCGCGCCTCCCCGAAGCGCACGTAGTCGCGGCGAACCTTCTCCGCGGCGCGAATCGGCAACGCACAGGCGGCGGCGTCACCGATCTGACCGACGACAATGCCAACAACCTCCCCGCGCAGGTTGACCAGCGGGGCGCCCTGCTGGCCGGGCAGAACCACCATTCCCACCCGGAGATGTGCCGGCAAGAGCCAGCCGCCGAGGGCTTTCTGATCAAAACCCAACACTGGGCCGATGGTGTAAGACACCGGCAAGTCCCGGAAGTAGCCGATGAGGGCTACGGTGTCCGCGGGCTCCAGCGCGTCCAGGCGATTGATGGGTAGGAAGGGGGTGTCGGCCGCGATCTTCAGCAGGGCGACCCCGCTGCGCGAATCCGCCAGGAGCAACTTGGCGGGATACTTCTTTTCGTCGAACTCCACGGAGAAATCCCACGAATTCCCGCCCACGGAGTAGTCCGTCACGATGGTCCCGTGCGGGTCCACGAAGAACCCCGTGCCAGCGTGCAGACCGTGCTGGTCCATCGCGCGCACGCGCACGACGGCGCGCTTGCCCATCGCGAAGACCTTGTTGCCCTCCGTGCCGACCGCACGGGAGAGGTTAGCGACCCCCGGCACGGGCGCAGGGGTGGGCGGGGCAACGGTCTCAGCAGACTGTGACCGTGCCCTCGGACCGAGCCCGAGCAGAAACAAGAAAGAGAACGCTGCGAAACCCCGCCAGACCTTAGAAGCTCGTGGAGCGTGGCTCATAGCGGACGGGCCGAGTGTCGAGCAGGTAACGCGGGCGGTCGGAGGAGACCGCCGTGGCACGAGCGGAAGGGGCGATAAAAGCCGGACCCGTGGGGTTGTTGAAGAGATTCTCCCCCAGGTCCGGGGCAATCCGCACCGCGGCCAGCGGGGCGACGGACGCGAAGCCCGCGAAAGGCTGCGACGACCCCGCCCGCGTGGAAACCACCGGACTGTTGGTGACCGCCACGGTCGGCCCGGCCGCGGGATGGCGCGTGAGCAGGCCGGCGGCGGCGACGAGAGCCACCGCGCTGACACCCGCGTAGGCCAGGTTTGGCACGGGCAGGGTGGGCAGCGCCGGCACGAGGTTGCCGAGCCGGTCGAGCGCGATGCGCCAGAGCGGGCGGCGGAGCAACTCGACGCGCTGGCGGCGGTGAAACTCCCCGAGAAAATCTTCCAGGTAGCCCGGCGGCGGGTTCTCGTAACGTTTGAGCCGGAGCAGGGTTTGCAACTCGGAGAATTCTTCAGGCATAGATTCGCGGGCGTTCGGGTTGGGAGGGAAAAGCTTACTTACGGAACTCTTCGAGGTAGTTCTGCAACTGGCGGTGCGCGTAGAACAAACGGGAGCGGACGGTGCCTTCGCTGATGCCGAGGATCTTGGCGATCTCGGCGTGGGGCATCCCCTGGATGTCGAACATGGTGACGACCATCCGGTGCTCGTTCGACAGCTTCATCATGGCCTCGTTCAAACGACGCTGCAACTCGCCCAGGTTGGCCTCCCGCACCGGGTCGCTGGTGGCGGTAAGTTCAAGGAACTCCTTGTCGTTTTGAATGTTGGAATCAACGTCGTCCAGGCTCAACGAGTAACGCCGACCACGCTTCTTGAGGAAGTTGATGGTCATGTTGACCGCGACGGTGTGCAGCCACGTGTAGAAGCTGCTCTGACCGCGGAACCCTTTGATGGACCGATACGCCTTGGCGAAAATGTCTTGTAGCAGGTCGCCGGTGTCCTCGTGGTTGGAGGTCATGTTATAGACCAGCCCGTAAAGGCGCGGTTGATACTTGCGGATCAGCGTGTCAAAGGCCGTCGGGTCGCCCTCCTGCGTGCGGGCGACCAACTGCACGTCCGTCGGCTCCGCGGCGGAGGCCGCGCCGGCTTCGGTGGCCACAGGCTTCGGCGTGGTCGTCGGCGGCATCGCGGCGCGGGGAAAGGAAAACGGCTGGGAGAGGGCGCGGGCGACGGACACGGGTGGAGGGCGAAGGGGGACGGTCGGCCCTTAGACCCGCTAAAGCTCCAAACGTTTGGGAAAATCTGAAAGGACCTGCGCGGCCGACCCGTTTTCGGCCACCGCGGCCACGTCTTCGAGGCGCACGCCACCGAGACCAGGGTAATACAGACCGGGCTCCACGGTGAAGACTTGGCCCGGGAGAAACCGTTTGGTCCGGTTGTAGCGGGGGTCCTCGTGGAGATCCAGCCCGAGGCCGTGCCCGGTGCCGTGGAAAAAGCCGACGTGCCGGCCCTCCCGCTGCTCGGTGGGATAACCTGAGTCGGCGAAGAACTTTTTGACCTGCTGGTGTAGCTTGACGCCGTTGCCGTCGGCGCGCAGGCCCTCCAAGGCCATCTCCTGCCCGGCCAGGACCGTTTCCCAGAGTCGGCGTTGGGCGTCGGTGGCGCGGCCTTTGACGACCGTGCGCGTGAGGTCGCCGTAGTAGCCGCTGCGGGCGTCACGGGGAAACACGTCGAGGATGAGCAGTTCCCCGGCACGCAACGGTCCATGCCCGCGCTCGTGCGGGTCACACGCCTGCTCCCCGCCGGCGACGATGGTGCCCCCGGGGTGCCCGCCCGCGCGCAGGACGGCGGAGTCGATCTCGGCCCGCAGCCGTTCGCTCGTCAGCACGGCTCCGCCCCACCCCAGGAGTTTGTCCGCCCCCACCTCGGCGGCTTCGAGCACCTCGACGGCGCGGGAGAGACCCGCGGAGGTGATTTCCAGGGCGCGGCGGATCAAGGCGAGTTCCGCGGGCGTTTTTCGTTCGCGCGCGGGCCAAAAATGACCTTTGACGACGGGCTTGAGCGCGATGCCGGCGGCCCGCAGGGTTTCCGCCAGCCCGAGCGGGAAATCGGTCGGCACCACGGCCCGGCGCACCTGGCGCCGCTGGAGGAAGTAGGCCGCGATCTTCGGGAACGGCGGCATAACCTTCTCGCCGTCCGTCTTGAAATACGCCCGGTGTTCCTTCACGAACCCGGAGAGCGGCACGAACTCATCAATGCCGCCGGCCTGCTGCCGGGCGCGGTCGATCTCCAGGTCGGAGAGCAGCGCCGTGGAGCGGCCGTTTTCGATCAGCAGCAGGTAGGCGTCCGGCGCCCAGAAGCGGCCGGCGTAGAGGATGTCCGCGTTGTGCTCAGGTGAGGCGACGAGCAAACGGGCGGGTTCACGGCGGGGGGATTTGGCGGCGGAGGCGGGCATGGTAAAATGATGGCGCCAGGATCGTGGGGGTAGGCCGTTCGGCTCACCCGCTCCGGTCAATTCGTGCCGCGCCGCCGCGAAAGCCGGACGGCCACAAAATCCGTGTCCGGCAGCACCCACTTGCGCAACTCCAATTCGACCGCTGCCACGACGGGATACCCGGCCAGCACGCCCGCCGCGAGGTCCGCGGCGAGGGTTTCCAACAACCGGCGGGGATGCTCCGCCGCGATGGCCCGCGCCGTCTGCCGCACGGCGGCGTAGTTGGCCGTTCGGTCGAGGTCATCTCCGAACGACTCGCACCGGTGGGCCAGGTGCAGGGTCAGGAACAGCCCGAGTCGTTGGGGTGACGCCCGTTCCGCCTCGGGCACCCCGAGGCGGGCGAGGAGCAGGACGTTCGCCAGGTGGATGGAATCCGGCCGGTCCATGTTCTTTCCTCAACCACCGACCCGGAAGCGAACTTCGCGGACGACCCGCGCGCCGAACCGGTCCCGGAGCTTCTGGACAATCTGGGCCTTCCAGTTGCGCTCCAGCTCGAAGTGGATCGCGGGCTGGAGCACCTGGACGTAAAGCACGCCCTCCTTCAGCCGCGCCGGTTTGGAGTGCTCCGCGATGAAGTCACCGACCACTTCGCGCCACGCCAGGAGCACCTCCGCCTCCTGCACCCGGCTCCCGAGGCCCAGCCCCTGCATGGCTCTGGCGACGAGACCGCCCACCGGCTGGGTGCGCGCCAGCGTGGGCGCCGGTTCCCGGTAGCCACGCCACTCCGCGAGGACGCGGTCACGCAGGCCGGGGCGCATTTTTTAGGACTGGAAGAAGCGGAGAAGGGGAGACGCGGAGAAAGGGGGAAAACGGCGTCAACGAGGTTCTTCAGGTCTCCGCGTCCCCGCGTCTTTCAGTCTCCTTGCCTTCCGTGGTTACTCCCCGTCGCTGCCGATCGCCTCCACCGGGCAGCCTTCCATCGCCTCTTTGCAGAGGGTGAGTTCGTCGTCGCTGCCGGGCTGCTTGAAAACGTAGGAGTGGCCGCCGTCGTCGTTGCGCGTGAAGTTGGCCGGAGCCGTCTCCCGGCAGAGGTCACAGTCAATGCACTGGTCGTCCACGTAGAAGGTGCCGGTGACGTTTTCGGCGTATTTGTTAGCGAGGTCAGCCATGTGGGCAGGGGGCGTTTGGAAAGGGTGCAACGGGCGGGTCACGGTAGGGAAACGGGGCGCCCGTGCAACCTTTTTCCCGGGCGCCGCCCTTTCTTTCCCAACTCCCCGCGCTAAATAGGGATTGCCCGCATGGCCTTCCGGAAAACGCTCCCCCGCCCCGTCGCCGCCGTCCCGGCCGCGCCCCCGCGGGGCCGGCGTTTCCTGCCCCGCCTGCGGCTCTGGCAGTGGCTCGGGGCGCTGGGGCTGCTGGCGGGCATCGCGGTCGCCACGTTTTACGCCCTCTGGTCGTTGCAGTTCGACATCTCCACCCTGGGCGACATGCCCCAGCTCGCGGAGGTGTATGACCAGGATGGCAACCTTTACAGCCGGCTCCGGGGGGAGAACCGCATCATCGTTCCCCTGGACCGGGTTTCGCCGCACTTCGTGGATGCCCTCGTGGCCCGCGAGGACAGCCGCTTCTACTCCCACCACGGGGTGGACCCGCGCGGCATCGCCCGCGCCATCGTCCGCAACCTCCTGCGCGGCCGGCGCGCGGAGGGGGCCAGCACCATCACTCAGCAGCTCGCGCGCAACTCCCTGCCGCTCGGGGGCAAGACGTTCCACCGCAAGATGATCGAGGCGTTCGTCGCCCTCCGCATCGAGCACCGCTACCCCAAGGCGCAGATCCTGGAGTTCTACATCAACCGCATCTACTACGGCAACCGCCTCTACGGCCTGGAAACGGCCAGCCAAGCGTATTTCGGCAAACCCGCCAAGGACCTCACGTTGAGCGAGTCCGCGCTGATGGCCGGCCTGATCCGTTCGCCTGGCCGCTTCTCGCCCGTCAAGAACCCGGAGGGCGCCGCGCGCGAGCGCAACACCGTCCTGGAGCGCATGACGCAGTTGGGCAAGATCACCCCCGAGCAGGCCGACCGCGCCCGCCGGGAAAAGGTGATCAAAGCCCGGCTGCGCCCGCTGGGGTTCCAGGATAACTACGCGATGGACGCGATCTCCCGCGAGTTAAAGGACTTGCTGGATGACGACGACCTCCTCGCCGACGGCAACCTCAGGATTTACACCACGCTTGACCCGCAGTTGGAAAAGGCCGCGACCGACGCCATAGAGACCCACCTCTCCCGCATCGAGAACTCCCCCGGCTACACCCACCCCCGCAAGCGCGACTACCACCCCCGCCCGGACGCCGAAAAGGCCGAGGCGCCCGCTTACCTCCAGGGCGCCCTGGTCGTCGTTGACAACCGCACCGGCGGCATCCGCGCGCTCGTGGGCGGGCGCGACTTTTCCCAGAGCAACTTTAACCGCGCGCTCCTCGCCAGGCGCCAGGTCGGCTCGTCCTTCAAGCCGTTCGTTTATGCCACCGCCTTCGGCAAGGGCCTGTTCCCCGGCGCGAACCTTTCCGACGGGCCGATGCAGCCAGGCGAGGTCAAGGATGCCACGGGCCGGCCGGTGAACTGGACCCCCGGCAACAGCGACGGGACCTTCGGCGGGGTGCAGCCGGCGGAGGTCGGGCTCATCCGTTCGCGCAACACCATGAGCGTGCGCGTCGGCACCCTGGCCGATTTTGACCGGGAAGGCCGCTTCGTCGGGGACGTGGCCAAGACCGCCGCCGCCGCGGGTCTGGGCGACGTGCCCGAGTCGCCGACCACTTACCTGGGCGCCTTCGAGTGCGACCTGAAAACCCTGACCGACGCCTACACCGTCTTCCCCAACGGCGGGGAGCGCCGGCCGGCGTATTTCATCGAGCGCGTAGACGCCGCCGACGGCGCGGTGCTCTACCAGGCCGCGCACGACAACGGTTCGCGCGCCCTGCCGCCCGGCGTGGCGTGGATGACCTCGACCGTCCTCGAAAAGGTCTTCAAGAACGGCACCGCCGCCGAGGCCCGCGGCCTGGGCTGGACCCGGCCGGCCGGCGGCAAGACCGGCACCACCAACGATTTCCACGACGCCTGGTTCTTCGGTTACACCACCGCGCTGACCTGCGGGGTCTGGGTCGGCCTGGACCGGCCCGAAACCATTACCCCAAAGGGTTACGGGGCCGCCCTGGCGCTGCCCATCTGGGTGCAGACCATGAACAAGGCCGACGCCCGGCGCTACCCGGCGGAAGCCTTCAAATCGCCCGAGGACCACGAGGTAGTCTCGCTGTGCCGCTTCTCCAACGAGCTCGCCACCGACGGGTGCGCCGCCGCCGGCCTCGCTTACCGGCAGGACGTGCCCGTGAGCCTGCGGCCGAAGAACAAGGATGGCTCGCCCGCCTACTGCTTCGCCCATCAGGGCGCCCCGGAAGTTCCCGGCGGCGAGCTGATCCCCGGCCAGCCCCCGCCGGCCGGACGCCCGACCCCGCCACCCGCGCGGGGGGAGGGATTTCCCAACCGCATGTTCCGCTCTTTCCGGCGGCTCTTCGGCGGTTGAGGCAGAATTTTCTCGTGTTAAACCGTTGGCGGAGAGTCTTCCAACGGGGCTCCGCGACCGGGGGGCGCGCGGGGGTTTACATCTTCGTCGCTGCCCGCTATGATGCGCGCGTTTTCCGCCGGCCCCCTTCCGGCCGGTGTTCGGCCGTTCACCATCCGTCCCGAGTCGTTCCTCCCTTTTATGACCGTTTCCGCCCGCCGCCGCCTCCCCCCGCTCGCCGCCACCGCCGCCGTCGCCGCGCTGTTGCTGCCCCCGGTCGCCGCCAGGGTTGCCGCGCAGACCAGCCCCATCATCGCCCATCCCTTCGCCATCGGGGCGAACCGTTCCCAGAAGAAGCCGTATTCCTTCACCGGCCGCATCCTGGACCTTGATGCGTTCACCCAGGGCAGCGGCGCGCTCATCCGCCGCCACACCGTGCTCACGGCCGCGCACGTCGTCTATGACCCGGCCACCGGGTTCGGCACCGCCCTGACCTTCGAGCGCGCCCTCTACGTGGACCGCAAGGCGAACATCAACCTGCGCCTGTCCACGCAGCGTGCCGCCGCCACGGCGGTGCTCGCCGGCTACCAGGACGTTGCGCCCACGGGGGTCACGACGGCCGCCGAAGCGCGCGACCTCGGCTACCTGGTCATCGCCGCCGCGCCCGTGGACGAGGATTTCGCTCCCTACGCCCGGCAGGCCGAGCCGCTCTACAAGGATAACGCCCTGACCGACCCCGCGGTCGGCCGCTTCGTGGTCGGCTACCCCGCCGAGACCTTCAGCGGGAGCATCATGGCCTACATCGTGCCCACCCTGCCCTACGTCGAGGTGGCTCCGGGTAACTACAACAACCTGAATTACTTGAGTGAGGGCGGGATGAGCGGCGGCCCGGTCTTCGCCGTCATCAACAACGTGCAGACCGTCGTCGGCGAGACCACCTACGGCACGCCCGGCACCTTCGACAACGGCACCTTGACCGTCTCCGGCATCCGCGCCATTGACAAGGAGGCCGACCGCTTCCTGGTCGCCGCGGAATACGTCAACGGCCTGATCGCCGGCGCGACCATCACGCCGACGGACACGACGACTTACCCCGTCAACGCGCTCACCAACCAGATCACGGTCAACCGCGGCGACGTCGTCACCTTCAACACCCGGGTGGTCTTCACCACGCCGACCCGCGGCACCGGCACGACGGCCACCACCGACCGTTACACAGAATTGACGCTGACCTCCGACCTGGCCACCAACCTGAGCGCGGGCGCCAACTCGGTCCCCCTGGTCGCCGTGACGAAGAAGGGCAACAACCAGTTCCAGGTTGCCTTCAACGGCACTCTCCGCACCGGCACGGTGGTCACCCTCCAGGTTCAATACGCCAAGAACACCAACGTTCCCTCCGCCCCGGTGCCCACGAACACCGCTCCGGGCGTGACGCCGGTGTCCCCCGCGCCCTCGACCCTGCGTGTGCTCGTCAGGTAAGACGGCTTCCCGCGCGACCTGCTCCCGCGGCGCAAACATGGCTGATTCTGACCCCCTCGCCGGCCCCATCCGCCGGCTGGCGGCCCTTCTCGTCCTCGGCGCCCTCGCGCTGACCCTCGGCGGCTACGGGCTGCTCCGGCG
>CAXTFX010000016.1:0-23346 GCA_964243185.1 uncultured Chthoniobacterales bacterium | reverse complement strand
GAGCAGGGAAGCGAAACGGGGAGGCGTCACGGGTCGTGGGGAAGGTTGGGGGTTAGTTCAGAACTGGCAGGACAGCCCCCCCTGGAAGTTCAGCCGGGGCTTGGGCGAAACGCCGACCTGCCCGCCGCCGAAGTCGAAGGCGACCTCTTCCAGCCGCCGGTCGGGGTAGGCGACCAGGCCGACGAAGGCGCCCAGGCCCGGCCGGCGCGCGTGGGCGTAGGCGAGCTTGGCCTGGAGGCGGGTGAACGTCTTGGTGTAGAGCGCCCCGTCGGTCGTGAGGTGCTTGGGGCCGATGACCTGGTGGTAGAGCGAAAGGTGGAAGCGGTGCGGCGAGCCGGCGTCCAGGAGCCACGGCGCGTCCAGGTCCAGCCCGTAGTTGACGTGAAAGGCGGCCACGTCGGGCACGTAGAGGTTCACCGGGCCGGTGGTGAGCCGGGCCTCGACGTAGGAATAGTTGGCGAACAGGCCCAGGGCCAACGCTTCGCCGCGCACCGCCTGCCAGTTCGCCTCCACTTCCACCCCGCGCCGGCGGGAGCGGCCGAAGTTCTGCGGGGTCACGCCGTCCGGGCCGGTGACGACCTCGTTGGATAGCGTCGTGTAAAAGGCGTCGGCCAGGAGGTGAAACGTGCCCCGTGGCGCGGGTGCCGCCGCCGGTCCGGCGGTAGCCTTGTCCTGGTCCTTCGGGTCGCGCGCGGCGGCGGGCGGCGCGGGCGGCGGGGGTGGCGTGTCGTAGGAGAACCCGGCCTCGACGCTGCGGAGCCGGGCGGCGCGCAGGGCCGGGTTGGCCAGGAGGTCGGCCACGGCGTCGGGCGAGCGCACGCCCTCGCCGTAGTTGTGGAACACGGACAGGCCGGGCAACGGGCTGACGGCGGCGCCGACCTTCGGGGTGAACGCGCCGAAGTCCGGGGCGATGCGCTGGCCCGTGAGCCGGTCGGAAGCGTCGTAGAAGAAGCGGTCGTAGCGCGTGCCGGCCGAGAGCTTGAGCCACGGGACCGGCTGGAGCTGGAGGCGGACGAACGCCCCGGCGTTCTGCTGGGTGAAGGTGAACTCGCCCCGGCGCGCCGTCGGCTGGCGGTGGACGGTGTCGAAAATGTCCTGGCTGACCAGGTCGGAGCGCGACTGCCCGCCCACGGTCAGCTCCCCCGGCACGCGCACGAAGCCGCCCAACCCGTCGAAGCGCAGGCTCTTCTCGATCAGCCCGCCGGCGGCCACGCGGTCGTCGGTCTGGAGGCGCTGGGTGCCGTCGTCGTCCCGGTCGAGGCGGAAGTCGGACCAACGCTTGATGAGGTCGCGGTTGACGAAGAGCGTGGCGAAAAAGTCACCGTCGGGCGACGGGATGGACACCGGCGTGGAAAAGCTCAACGAGGTCCAACTGCCGCCGTCGTAGCGGTTGGCCGCGTCCGTGTCCGACCGCGCGCCGCGCTCCACGGCGGCGCGGTCGAGGTAGCCGGCGGCGCCGTAGGCGGTGGAGTAAACCTGCGCGCGGAACCCGGCGGTGCCCGCGCCGCGGAGGATGGGCGTTTCCAGGCGGGTGAAACTGGTGACGCTCTTGATGTCCGAGTTGTCCCGGTAGCCCGTGAGCGTGTCGGCCTCAAACGCGGTGTAGCCGCTGACCGGCAGCCGCCCGGCGGGCAGGCCGAGGACGCCCAGGACGCGGCCGTAGTCGAAGGAACCGCCGACGACGGACACGGCGGACGGCGCGCGGGCGACGGTGCGGATGTCCACCGCCCCGCCGAGGGCGAAGTTGCCGAAGCGCGGGTTGAACGGGCCGCGGAAGACGGCGAGGTCCTGCGCGAGCTCGGGCAGGAGCGGGGCCAGGTTGGCCAGGCCGTTGAAGCCGACGGCGCTGGAGAGCAGGTTGACCGGCACGCCGTCCACCGCGTAGGCCAGCTCGCTGCCGTGGTTGCCCTCGTCAAAGCCGCGCAGGGTGATCCCGTAGCCGAGGTTGCCCTGGTCGTAGTTGCTCACGCTCACGCCGGCCACCGGGCGCAGCAGGTCGCCGTAGGAGGTGATGGTTTCCCGCCGGAAATCCTCGGCCGTCCGCACGCTGACGGAGGAGGGCGAGGCCAGCGGGGCGTCCGAAAGGTCCGTCTTGCGGGCGACCGCCTCCGGCGCGGGGTTGGCGTCGGTGATGACGATGCGCTCCGGCGTGGGCGACTGCCCGCGGAGCCGGCCGGCGGCGACGTGGTCCAACCAGGCCGCCAAGCCGACGGCGAGGAGGGAGAAGGGGCGAGGTTTCAAAGTGGGGGGGGGGAAGGTTCGCCTCGGGGCGCCGTTACCCTGCCACGCCGGCCCCACGTCGTCACCAGCGCCGCGACGGCCAGCCCGGCGACGAGCCAGCCGGCGTGGTGCGCCAGCCCGTTGACGACGGCCTCGAACGGGTTCGGCCACGCGAAGGTGCGTTCCCCGATCCAGGCCAGCGCCGCCGTGATCGGCCAGGACCTCGCCGCCGCCAGGGCGGCGGACCCCACGGACCGGGTGCGTTGGGAACACGACGGCACGCTTGTGCTGGACGGCGCCCCCCCCCGGCGACTTTCCGGGCCCGGGTTGGTGCCGCGGATTGGCCTGGCGTCATGGGCGCCCGCCCGCTCGAGGTTGCGATGCCACCCCGGAGGCGTGGGTTGCCTTCGCCGGGTGAAACAAGGTGTCTTCCCGAGTCATGCGGCGATATTCTGGTGATGATCTGGAAGGGTCGTCGGGTCGTTTCACCATCATTCCCTTTATTGTGTCAGCGTAAAATGGATTCTGACGGTCCAGGCTCCGTGCAATTTCGCTTCTGATCCTCGCAACGCGGATCACCATGAACTCTCCGACCCACTGTCCCCGATCGTTTGTGGAGAGAAAGTTCTCTATGCCTCTAGTCAGCCTGACCTCCCGCGAAGTGCACGGCGTCGGGATCGAAGCCTGCCGCCGTGGGATGCACCGGCCCGCCGAGTTTTCGACCGAGGTGCAGGTGCCGACGCTGTTCGTTTACCACGACGCCCGGCCCCGCGAAGTGGATGCTCGCCTGCACGGGCAACCGGATCGCAACGTCCACGTGGGGGCGGGGCGGCTGACGATCCTGGCGCCCGGCGAACGTCTCAGCGGCGTCATGCGCGCGGGAGGAATCTATGCCTACACGCTGTTACGGCTGGGCGCGAGCCACCCGTTCCTAAGTGACGAAGCGGGTATCTCACCGCAGGGTTTCCGTTCGCGTTTAACGGAGGACGACGTGCTGCTCGTCCACCTGGCATCCCGGCTCGTCCGGGAGGTAGCCGAGCCTGCGCCGGAGCGGCTTCTGGTCGAGAGCCTGCGGCACTCCCTGGGTGTGCTGCTCGCCCGAGGGGCACGGGGCACCGCGACTCCTCCAAGGTTCCCGGGTGCCCTGTCGGCACGGCAACTCCGGCAGGTTCTGGACTACGTCGAGGACCGTTTGCACCACGACATCGGCTTGTCGAAACTCGCCGCCGTCACCGGAGTGAGCGCGGATCATTTTGGACGCTCCTTTCGCGCGGCCACCGGCCGCACCCCGCACCAACACCTCACCTGGCGGCGCGTCGAGCGCGCCAAGCACCTGTTATCGCAGAAAAGCCCAGGCTTGGCCGAGATTGCCGTGGCTGTCGGCTTTTGCGATCAGAGCCACTTTCACCGGCGGTTCAAGGCGGTCACGGGCCTGAGTCCGGCGCAGTTCCGCCGGCAGGCTGGTTGAGCCGAACCAGGAAAAATCGCCACGGGATTATCCAAAAACGTGCGGCTCACATCCAAGACGCACCAGAGTTCCTCCCCCAAGCTTGTTTCCAGAGCCGAGCTTCTCACGAAACCGGGAGTTCAACCGGTCCGACCGTCGTCACTTTTGCGATATACCCGCTACGCCGGATGGACCTTCGCGGTGAACGACAACTCAAAACCACAATCTCATCATCCCCATGAAAATCGGCATCATCGGAAGCGGCAACATCGGCGCCGCGCTCGGTCGGCTCTGGGCGTTGGCCGGGCATCAGGTCCTCTTCGGGAGCCGTGACCCGGACAGGCTATCCGGCCTCGTCCAGCGGATCAACGGGGCCGGCGGGGACGCCCGGGCGGGGAGCCCGGCCGCGGCGGCGGCGTTCGGCGAGGCCGTGCTGGAGGCCATCCCCTTTGCGGCCCTGCCAGGCTTGCCCGCGGCGGAACTGGCCGGCAAACCGCTGTTGAGCGCGGCCAACTATTACCCCGGCCGCGACGGCGAGATTGACCTGGGCGGCCTGAGCCACAGTGAGTGGGCGGCGCGGCGGCTGCCCGGGGTCCGCGTCGTCAAGGCGTTCAACATGATGCAGGCTTCGGTCATGGAGGCCCTGGCCGACGGCGCGGGGCCACGGGGGCTGGCGGTCCTCCTGGCCGGGGACGACGCGGACGCCAAGGCGCTTGCCGCGACGCTGGTCCGGGACGCCCGGTTCGAGCCGGTTGATGCCGGGTCGTTGGCGGCCGGCCGCTTCTTCCAGTCCCCCGACGCGCCGCTCTACGACGTTCAAATCCCGCCGTCCGAGGCATTGGCGAAGCTGGCGGAGTTGAGCGGCCGATCCCCGAAGAGCGCGGCGACGCAAAGCGGCGTCACCTGACCAACCGGTCGGAAGGATGATTCTTCTCCCGCCATGAAAAATCTCCGCCCCGCCGGCGTTCTCTCCGTCAACCGCCACGCTTCGCCCGGGATTGGGTCCGTCAACACCTGGTGGATCGAGACGAGGGGCGGGGTGGTGCTCTTCGACGCCCAACGGCAAATGAGCCAGGCCGTCGAGGTGGCGCGGACCGTCGCGCTCCTGGGGAAACCGGTCGCCGCGATCCTGCTGACCCATCCTCATCCCGACCACGTGGGCGGTCTGCCCGTCTTGCACGAGGCGTTTCCCGACGCCGCCATCGCCGCCTCGGCGCGCACGGCGGAGGCATTGCGCGGCGACGAGGGCGGGCTGTTGGCGTTGACCCGCTCTTTCCTGGGAGCGGACTTTGCCGCCGAGTTGCCGGCGGTCACGATGGTCCTGCCCGAGCGGGGCGAAGTCGAACTTGCCGGACTCGGGGTGAACATCCATGAACTGGGAATCGGCGAGACGGTGGCGGCCACGGTCTTCGAGCTTGCCGGGGCGGGCCTCGCCGTGGTGGGGGACGTGGTTGCCAACGCGATGACTCCCTGGCTCGTCGAGGGGCGCACCGGCGCCTGGCTCACGCAGCTGGACCGGCTCGCGGCCCTGTTCCCCGCGGGGACCACGGCCCATCCCGGCCACGGCGAGGCCGCCGGGGCGATGACGCTGGCAAACGCGCAGCGACGATACCTCTTGGAATTTCGCCAGCGCGTGGCCGACGCCGCGACGAACGGGCGACTCACCCCCGAAGCGAAGCGCGCGGTCGTCACCGAGACCGCACGCCTCCATCCCGGCTGGGTGCCGGTGGCAGGCACCCCCGACCTGCTCGGGGCCAACGCCGAAGCCGTCGCACGCGAACTCGGCCTCGAGGTCACCGCCTGAAAACCGCCCGTCGTCCCAAACTAACCCACATGAAAATTCTCGCTCAACTCACCCCCAAGCCCGGCAGGTCTCCCGCCGACTTCCAGCCCTACCTCGTGGCCGAGGAAAAAGCGGTCTGGGGCGCCTATCGCGAAGGCTGGTTGCGGGAAATGTATCTCCAACCGGAGCCGTTGACCGTCAGTCTGGTCTTCGAGTTGCCCAGCACCGCCGAGCTGGAGGCACGCCTGCAAGCCTTTCCCATCGTCGCCGCCGGGTTGCTCGACGTTCGGCTCGTTGGCCTCGGCCCCTGGCTGCCGTTGGAAGCCTTGTTCGACCCCGCGCACGTCACCGCCACCCACCCCTGACCCACCAACCACCCCATGCCCAAAATCGTCCGCTTCCATCAACTCGGCGATGCCGACGTGCTCCAAATCGAAGAGGCGCCTGCGCCGTCGCCGGGCAGGGGCGAGGTCCGGCTGCGGGTCGAAGCCATCGGCCTCAACCGCGCCGAGGTCGGCTTCCGCTCGGGCCGTTACCTGGAACAGGCCAGCTTGCCGTCCACGCTGGGCTACGAGGCTGCCGGGGTGGTGGACGCTCTCGGCGAGGGGGTCAGCGGCTTCGAGGTGGGCGAGCGGGTTGGCACGATCCCGGCGTTTTCGATGTGCGACTACGGGGTTTACGGCGAGTTTGCCGTGGTTCCCGTCAACGCCGTCGTGCGGCAGCCGGCGGGGTTGTCCGCCGTGGAAGGAGCCGCGATCTGGATGGCCTACCTGACCGGCTACTTTGCCCTGGTGGACCTGGGCGGCATCCAACCCGGCTACCATGCGCTCATCACCGCCGCCAGCAGCAGCGTGGGCATCGCCACGATCCAACTGGTCAAGGCGATGGGCGCGGTCTCGGTTGCCACCACCCGGACCAAGGACAAGAAGGAAGCTCTCCTCAAGGCGGGGGCGGACCATGTGATCGTCACCGACGACGAGGACATCGTGGAACGGGTGGCGGAGATCACCGCGGGCAAAGGGGCGGAAATCCTCTTCGACTCGGTAGCCGGGGCGGCGTTCGAGAAACTTGGCGACGCCGCCGCCATCAACGGGCGGATCGTCGTTTTCGGGGCGGTCGGCACGGGGGCGATGACCTTCCCGCTCTTTCCAGCGCTCATCAAAAACCTGCGTTTCCACGGCTACACGATCTTCAACTTCACGGGCAACCCGCGTCAGGGACTACCGGGGGATGCGGAGGCAACCGTGCGGGCGGTGCGTTACATCACCAACGGGTTGCAGGCGGGAGGAACGCTCAAACCCATGATTGACCGGGTATTTTCGGGGCTTGACCGCATTCGGGAAGCGCACCGACACATGGAGGCCAGCCAGCAAACCGGCAAGATCGTTGTGACAGTCACGTAGAGCGGTGTGCAGGTCGCGCGGGGGGCGAGATCGTCGGGGTCGAAGGGCTTGTGACGAGGTAATCGCCCGCCCCGGTGCGTAACCCGGCGACGCGGTCGCGGGTCTTCCCGGGCCGTGAGCACCAGGTCCGTAGCCTCCTGCACCCCAGATGATACCCTTCACACTTCTAAATTCGAAGTGGACGATCATGGCCTTCTCTGGGGAGAGCCAGCGTGCGCGATACAGGGTTCGAACCTGTGACTCGAACCTACTCGCTCGTAAGGCTCAGTTTAGCTCGTGGTTGTGGCACTCTGCGTTACCCGGTTGCATTGGCGTTATTATGACAGAAGTTATGACCATAAACGATGGCCAGCCTACACCGCGATCCCCGGGGTAAGAGTCCTTTTTTCTACGCCGCCTTCAGCCTGCCCGACGGTCGGCGCGCGTTTCGGTCCACCAAACAGACCAACCGAGCCAAGGCCGCGGAGGTGGCCCGAGGCTGGGAAAAAGCGGCCAAGATGGCCAAGGCCGGCAGCCTGACCGAGGGGCAGGCCCGTCGGGTGCTTGACGACATCTTGGAGAACGCTGGCCAAGGCAGGATGAACCTTCAAAGTGTGGAGGAATTTTTCAACGGGTGGATCGCTTCAAAAAGTGCGTCCCGAGCCCAAGGAACGGTGCGTCGCTACCAGGATGTTGTCACCCCGTTCCTCAAGGCTTTGGAACCCAGCCGGCGCCGCGCTCCGCTGGACAGTCTCAAACCTCAAGACATCCTGGTCTTCCGCGACAATCTGCTGCGGGACGGCTTGGCCAATAAATCTGCCAATCTCGCCCTGAAAACCCTCCGGGCGGCTTTCAACGCCGCGCGCAGACAGGGGCTTATCACCCACAATCCGGCCGAGGCCGTGGAAATCCTGCCCGACGACTCCGCGGAGCGAGGCACCTTCACCCTGGAAGAACTCCAAGCTCTCTTGGCCATCGCCGACGACGAGTGGAAGGGGATGATCCTTATGGGTTATGCGACCGGCTTGAGGCTGGGTGATGTAGTTAAAAGGCCATGGTCGGAGGTAAATCTCTCTGGCTCTGTTCCCATGGTGCGGCTGCAACCGGGCAAGCACGTCCGTGGCAAAGCCAAACGGAAACCACTGGAAATTCCTATCCTTCCTGAGTTGGAGGAATATTTGCGCCGACGTCAACCATTCGGGGGAGGTGGTGATGGTCCAATCTTTCCAAGATTATCGAAGAAGAAAAACACCGGAGATGATGGTTTATCCAACACTTTTTCGGATTTGATCAGGCTCGCTGGCATCCCGAATGAAGTGGTGGGACCAAAACGTGGCCCCAGAGGTCGGGCTGTATTCCGTCTCTCCTTCCACAGTCTTCGCCATACTTTCACCTCCCTGTTGGCTAACGCCGGCGTCCCCCGGGAGACCCGAATGAAGCTGACTGGCCACACTTCGGCTGTCCATGACCGCTACACGCACCTCGAAGCCGAAACGTTGCGCGAGGCCATGAAATGTGTTCCAAACATCTTATAAGATATGGACGCTGATCTCAACCCATCGTCTGAGCAGGGCGACTTTGTTGCTTGGTTGAACGGATTTTTGGCTGCGACATACCATTACATCCTGACTGGTCGAGTTGACCCGCCTACGTTTGAGATCTCAGCACTTCAAAAAGCAAACCGATTTGCCGATTCTAAACGCTCACTAGAGCAACATTTGCCAACCGAAGTGAATCGGTCAACCTGGACTAAGATGATCGCGGAGACTAACGCGCTTGAGTCCATGTGGAACGCGGTAGAACATGTTCAGGACCAAGACGACCGATTGAGCCTTATTACTTGGACTAACGCGGCGGCAAAGGAAAGGTTAGAAGCTATGTTATGTTTAGGGCAGCGCGAGCCGGCGGCAATAATTTCATTGGAGGAACTCTTAAAGAATGTTTTACTTTTGCTATCTTGGCTTGCCCGGAGCGGCAACAAACAAGCCGTAACGAGCTTGGCCAACATTAGCCTGGACGCCGTCCGAAACCTGCAAGATGTCGTGCATAAACAACCCGCTTTAGCCCGAGAAACCTCGGAGTTTCTTCCGGCTTGGCCATTCTTCATTAGTTCCCATCCAGACAATCGAAAATATGTCGAGGAGTGCCTCAGCAAACTTAACGTCGGGGGCAAGTCGGCCGTCAACTTAAGCGCTAACTGGTCGAACGTCGCGACCGAAGGGCAACCATACAAAGGTATAATTGGTGGTTGTATTAATCGAGTGATGCTGGTCTTCCAACAGCTCAGGGATGAGCCATGGGTTCGAGATGTAGAGGCTTCGCTGCCGGACGGCACGACCTTCAAACCGCCGGCTTGGCTGTTGCGCATCCCGGGATTGCCGGACACAGTTTCTCCAGATAACCAGGAGAAATGGATTGAAGTGCTCTGGTTGTCACTGCTTGCTGCCACCGGTAACCAACCAGAAAAACACCCTTCATTTGCCGGGATTGGCAAAGCACGAGGCGAATACCGCAAGCGCACGCAAACAATCACCTCGAACCAAGTGTCAATTGAGGAAAGAACCGGGCTGAAAGAAAGGTTCCGAAAGGCATTTCAGCTACGATACCGGTCAAAATCAGATGCCAAATAACTTTGGGGGGCAGCAAAGAATGACGTATCGCCGGCGATGCGATGCGACTTAAATGTCACCCGTGCACGAAAACCAACACCAGCCTGCGTTATCCCCACAATCCTGCGCCGTTGAACCCCTTCCCGAGGAAGTCGTGCAAGAGATTCTGCGGCGCGTTCCACCCATCATCCGACTTCCGCGGCCTGGGACACGTTGCCCCTTCACCGGATTATCCCGGACCGGCTTGACCGAGATAATCGTCCCGGGTAAACGCAACGGGTTTAAGCCCCCAGTGCCAGTGTCTCCGCACAAGCTCAATGGGCGCGCCCGTCGGGGAGTGTATCTCATACCGACGGCTCGGTTGTTCCGTTATCTACTAGGCGTGGATCCCCATAATGTTTATGACACCGAGTTGCAGAAAGGACAAGCCACCACCACTGCTTCTTCATGAACAATGGAGCTTCTCCGAGATCGCCGCCCCATTTGCAAAGTCACGTAGATGCCTTGAAGCAAGAACTATAGGGCGCACGCCGCTGGTCGGGCGCCTGCGGGAGGTGGCCGCCGCGGCGGGTGAGCGGGGCAGCGCCGTGGTGCTGCCAACCCGGCAGGCGCGGGAAACCCGCCGGAAGGCGGCGACCCTGACCGTGCTCGGCCTGGCGCTGGGCGTCGCGGGCTCCGCGTGATTTCCGCACTGGTTTCTGACCAGCCACGGCGGGCGCGAGGGCGTGGCGTTCTGGGCCGTGAGCCTCCTGCTGGCGGCCTTCGGCGCGTGGGGGCTCTTGGAAACGAGGGCGCCGGCCCTGGCGAGCTGGCGGCGCGCGCACCCGCTCCTCGCGGGCCTGCTCATCACCGCGTCTATCGGGGCGACGCTCTGGTTGGGCTGGGAGGGTTGATGAAGCCCGGGGCATCCCAGCCGCCGGGTCAACGGGACAGTCCAGAACCGCGTTGTCTGCCGCAACGGCGGCGACGCCATGATCACCACGCCGCCGGCCGGCGCCACTCGCAACCAGAAGGTCGGGGTGTCCCTGGACCTGGTCCCTGGACGGCTCCTACACGGTCGGCAAGGCCCTGAGCAAAGTGTTCCTAAACGACCTGCGCCAGGGTTGGGAGCTGGCCAGATGCAAACTGCCCACTGCTCCGGGTGAGAACAATCCCCCGAGCACGGGCGCCCGGTGGATGGGTGGAAGCGGGGCGACAAAGCCGCACTCGGCACACTAGCCGTCCCCATCCGGGCGCACCATTGCGAGGGCGTCGGCGTAGAGGTTAATCGTCAAATCGTGGAGACTTACGCCCAAGAGTCGCGCCAGGATGATCAACTCAAAATCGGTGACGCAGCGCTCGCGCAGTTCGATTTTGGTCACCCCCGTGCGACCTAGATCCCACCCGGCGAGTTGAAGCTCGCGCGCGAGGTCGCCCTGGGTCCAACCGCGACGCTCGCGGGCCTCACGCAATCGCACGCCCAGCAGGTTTCGCTGGGGACGGGGCAGGGGCGAAGGCCGATGTGCCATTTCTGGGACTTGACCATCCCAGACCCCCGTGGCTTGTTGGGTCCCACTCCTGGGACATTGCGATAGTCTTTTGCGGTCTCCTTCAGGCCCACCCCAGCTTCAGACCCGCAACCGGTGGCTCAACACGGGCACCGCCTAACACAACCTGCCACCCGCTCTTATTGATGAACCTGCGCGCTCTCCTTGGACTTTCTGTCTTGCTGCTGTTAGCAGCCGTCCTCCCGGGCGCGGGCAATACGTTGCGAGCGCAGGGGAGCTACTACACGCACGGCGAGCCCACTGCGGATGAGCAGTATGTGCTGGAGTTGATCAACCGCGCCCGGGCCAACCCGGCTGCCGAGGGTGAGCGCCTGGCGGCCGCCACCACCGCCGACCCAGAAGCCGCGCGCCTCTTCCGCTTCTACCCCGGTGACCTCACCCGGATGCAGGCCGAGTTCCGCTCCTACCCCGCCCGCCCTCCCCTGGGCTTCCACGCGGCGTTGATGAAGAGCGCCCACGCCCACAACCAGGACATGGAGGCGACGGACAACTACTCGTTTACGGGCACCGACGGCAGCACGCAGCCCGGCCGGGTGGCGGCCGCGGGCTACCCCTCCACCCTGACCGGCGGCAACATCGGCGCCGACCTGCTGAGCGCCTACGGCATGCACTACGCCCTGTTGGCCGACTTCAGCCGCCCCGACCTGGGTCACCGCCACAACCTGATGAACGACAACGCGTGGTATGTCTTCCGGGAGGCGGGCATCGCCATCGGCGACTACCGCCACCGCTACGGCACCAACCTGGGGGCCTATGTCACCGAGGACCTCGGCACCAGCGGCACCCCGCTGGCCGTGGGCGTGGCCTACCGCGACAATAACTCGGACGGCTTCTACAGCATCGGTGAGGGTTTGCCCGGCATGGTGGTGACCTCACCTGCGAGCCACTACTACACGGTCACCGGCGCCTCGGGCGGCTACAGCCTGCCCCTGGACCTGTTGCCTGATTACACGGCGGGCACCCGCAGCGTGGACCTGATCTTCACCGACCTCAACGGGACCGTCATCAGCCGGCAAACGGTGGTGCTCTCGGGCTCCACGCAGGGAGGTGGGCTGGGCCGCGCCTTTGACAACGTCAAGGCCGACCTGCTCTACGCGGCCGACGGCCGCCTGCTCTCGCCCGGCGCCCCCGCGCTGGCCCAGGTTTCCGTTGCCGGTGATGCCGCTCGTGGCGGCTTCGTGATCACGCGCAGGGGCGACCCCAGCACCGCCCTGACCGTGACCTACCACGTCGGCGGCGGCGCCCTCGCCGGCACCGACTACGAGCCGCTGCCCGGCAGCGTCAGCCTCCCCGCCGGCCAAGGTGAGGCCGTCATAACCCTCCACGCCCACACCGTCCATTCCAAGGTCAAGGTGTTCCTAGACGCGGGTTGTTACACCGTCGGCAAGGCACAAAGCAAGCTCGTGCTGGCCGACTTGCGCCAGCCATAAGCCCCGGAGCCGCCCCCGCCGGCGGCCGCTCCCGTCCCCGGGCTCGTGCCACCCGCCCCCTTCCCCTTTGTTTCATCCCGCCCGCACCACCTAAACCAACCCGATCACCATGCGCCCGCTGACCCTTGACGAAGCGAAAACCCGCGGCCTCGCCCGTGGCCAGGAGTATCTCGGCTCCACTTGGGTGGGGATGCACGCCCTCGCCCCGTGGCGTTGCCTCACCTGTGGCCACCAGCGCGAGCAGGCCCCCCGCGTGGTCCTGCTGCAAACCTACGGCGAGAACTCCGGCTGCCCGCGCTGCCGCACCACCACCAACCTCGCCCACGAGGCCCGGCGGCGGGCGGCGCGGGTCGCCGCGCTGCTGGAGGAGCGCGGGGGCGGCCGCTGCCTGGACGGGCTGCCCGCCTCCGGCGCCACGATGGTGCACTGGCGCTGCGCGCAGGGCAACCACCCCGCCTTTGTCGCCTCCCTGGACGACCTGCTCCTGCGGGGGCGCTGGTGCCCCACGTGCATTGCCGGTCGGGCGGGGGAGAGCTACGGCGAGGCGCTCTGCCGCACGGTCCTGGAACAGCTCTTCGGTCGTCCCTTCCCGCGCCGCCGCCCGGCCGGCGTCGGCGAGATCGACTGCTTCTGCCCGGAGCTCGCCCTCGGGATAGAACACCACGGCGAGCAGCACTACCGCTACGTTCCCTACTTCCACGACAACCCGGCCGACTTCCGGCAACAGCAGGTCAGCGACGCCCGAAAGCTCGTCGCCGCGGCCGCCCACGGCATCACCCTGGTGACCGTGCCCGCCGTGCCCGGCCGCATGAAGCCCGCGCAGATCCAGGCCCACGTCGTCGGTGAACTGCGCCGGCTGGGCTGCCCGCACCTGCCGGCCGACGCGGAGACCCGTCCCGTGGACCTGACGCGCATCTTCCGGCCCGATCCACACGGTCACTTCGCCCGGCTCAAGGCGGCGGCCGACACCGTCGGCCTCACCGTGGACGAACCCGCCTGGATGGGTGCCAGCCACCGCTACGGGCTGCACTGCCGGGGCTGCGGGGATTACTTCCGGCGCACGGCCGCCGCCTTCTTTCACCGCGTCGCCAGGGGCGAGCGCCTGGGCTGCCGGGCCTGCTCCGAACGTCTCGCCCATGTGCCCTCGCGCGCGGACTGGACGCGGCTGGTGGCCGTCGCTGCCGACAAGAACATCACCATCCTGAGCACGCCCGGGGAGATCTACGCGCGGCCCGACGCCCCCTGCGTTCTGCGCTGCGAGCGTTGCGTGGCCGCCGGCCACCCCGGGGCGGGGAGCACCTGGCAGGTCAGCCGCCGCGCGCTGCTGGGCGGTCGCTACGGCTGCGCGCGCTGCGCCGGCAAGGCCCGGCTCACGCCCGGGGAGCTGCGCGCCCGGGTCGAAGGGCGGGGCTGGACGCTGGTGCACCTGCCCGCGGGCGAGATCACCAGCCGCACCGTGGTGACGGTGCGCTGCGGCCGCGAGCACACCTTCCCGCGGGAGGTGCGCACGTTGACGGCTGGCGGCTGCCCCGGCTGCCACGACGAGAGCCGCGGGGGCAACTCCACCCGTCGGCTTACCGCCGCGCGGGCCGCCGAACTCGCGGCCCAGGCGGGTTGGGTCCTGGGAGACCCGGGCGCCTACCGAAACACCAAGACCGTGCTGCGCTATCGGTGCGTGTGCTGTGACCACGAGGTGACGACCACCCACGCGCAGGTGCTCCACCGGCGCTGTCTGAAGTGTCACCCTGACGACCGCCAGCCGCCGCAACGTGACGGCACGGACAGGAACGGCGGGCAGCCCCCCGCCACCGGAGCGGAGCGTTAGGCGCCCGCACGCGCCCACCCCGTTACCAACATGGCTTCTCCCCGCACCCCCGGAAGCGGACGCGGCCGGCGCGAGGGCGGCGGCCTGCCCGAGCACCGCGGCGACGCCTGCGCCACCACACAGCTACGCTGGCTGACCTTCTACGCCGCCGCCGTCAAGGCTCGCGTGGCCGCGCTCAATGCCGCCGCGGCAGAAGATGACCCCGGCCAAGCGCCCGACCCGTGGCAGACCCTCCAGGAGCTGCTGCCCTTGCTCCACAGCGTCTGTCAGTGGGTGTCGGTTGAAGAGGCGTGTGCCTGGTTGCAGGAGCAAACCGGCGTGCGCCTGCACCCGCCCAACCTGCGCATGGCGCTCCGGCGTCCTGCCGACGCGTGGGCAATCCTGTGGCGCGACATCCAACAGGCCGTGTGGTCGCTCGCGCGGACCTTCCGGGTGTCGGCCGACGATCTGCTGTGGGAAGAACACCTCTTCGCGCGGCTCCGCGGCCGCGAGGCGCAACTCTCCCTGGGCAACCTGGAGCGGACCCGGGCCGCGCTGGGCGAGATCGCCCGCGCCCGCGTGTGCCTGGAAGAGCGCTGGTTCGCCCTGGAACCCAGGACCCGCGCCTGCGCCCGCCAATACATCGGGCTGGTCACGACGACGGCCCGGGCCGAGGACGACTTCTAGTTAGCGTGAGCCCGGAGCGCGGCCACGCCCGTCGTCCCCTCGTCCGGAAGACGACAACGTCACCGATGGCGCTCACAGCGGCCCGGTGCCGATAGCCCCGTTCCATCCTTGGGCGCGTTCACCCGCTGGTCCGACGATGACCTTCTCGTCCTCCTTCCCTCGGTGGTCCTTCGTAAGCGATACACGGAGCGCCACTGTTCGGTAAGGTCGTAGGTGTCGTAGCCTCACGGGGCCATGACACCTACGACATCTACGACGACGGGCAGCCCCGAGGGCTTCATCTTCCAGCGCGACACGATGGGCCGGGTGCGCGTGCCCGCCGCCCGGCGCGAGGCGCTCCTGGACGAGTTCGAGCGCGGCGGGGCCAGCGGGCAAGCCTTCGCGGCCATGGTGGGCGTGCGCTACTCCACCTTCGCCACCTGGATGCAGGACCGCCGGCGGGCGGTGCGCGCCCGCGGCGGCCACGCGGGTGCGGCCGCCCTGGTCACGCGCTCCTCGTCGCCGGCAACGACGGCGCGCCCGGTGGACCCGGTGCGCTGGCTGGAGGCCGTGGTGACCGAGCCGGCCGCCGCGGCCCAACGGAGCCGAACCGGCGCCGCGACGTTACCCGTGGGCCTGCCCGGCGGCGCGCGCCTGGACATCAGCGACGCCGACCAGGTGCCGCTGGTCGCCGCGCTGCTGCGCGCCCTGGAGCGGACCAAAGGCTAAACCGGTCTTCCCGCCTTCCCTTATCGCCATGTTGAGCTTTAGCGGCAGCCTCAAGGTCTTCGTGGCCCTGGAGCCCTGCGACCTGCGCAAGAGCTTCGAGGGTCTGCACGCGCTGGTGACCGGTCCCCTGGGCGAGGACGTGCGCTCCGGGGCCATCTTCGTCTTCGGCAACCGACGGCGCACTCGGCTAAAGATCCTCTACTTCGACGGCACGGGCCTTTGGGTGATGACCAAGCGGCTGGAGGAGGGCACCTTCGCCTGGCCCAAAAGCGTGGAACCCAACGCCGTCAAACTGCGGCTGCGCCCGGAGGCCCTCGCCATGTTGACCGACGGCGTGGAGTTGCGCGGCGCGCGGCTGCGACCCTGGTATGAACGGGAAGAGGCCACGGCGGGCGCTACCCCTTGACCCCGTGGGTATAATGGTGGGCGCCGATGAGCGCCGCCCTCACCCCGCACGAGGCCGCGTTGCTCGGCCAACTCCGGCTGCGGGACGGGCGCCTGGAGGAGCTGACGCGCGAGAACGCGCTCCTGCGCCAGAAGGTGGATGCCCTGGTGCGCCGGCTCTTCGGGGCCAAAAGCGAGCGGCTTGACCCCGGTCAGCTCCTGTTGCTGCTCGGGGGCGTGGAGGCGCCCGTGCTGCTGCCACCAGCGCCGCCGCGCCGGGCGCCGGCAGACACCCGGCCGCCCCGGCCCGCTCGCCGGGCGCGGCTGCCCGAACACCTGCCCGTCGTCGAGGAGATCCTCGACCCGGCGGCGGTGCGGGCCTGCCCCGGCGCGTGGCGCCGGGTGGGCGAGGAGGTCAGCGAACAACTCGACTACGAACCGGGGCGCTTCTACCGGCGCCGGCTGGTGCGCCCCAAGTATGTGTCCCGTCGCGGCGGTGGCAGCATGGGTGAGGGCAACCCCTTCCTCATCGCGCCCCTGCCCGCCGGCCTGCTGGAGCGAGGGCTGGCGGCGCCGGGCCTGCTCGCCCATGTGCTCATCGGTAAATACGCCGACCATTTACCCCTCTACCGTCAGGAGCAGATCTACCGCCAGCGCCACGGCGTGTCTCTGCCCCGGGCGACGCTGGCGCGCTGGGTGGAGTTGGCGGCCGACTGGCTGCGGCCCGTCTGCGAGGCGATGCGCGTGGAGGTGCTCGCCGCGGGCTACGTGCAGGTGGACGAGACGCCGATCCGCTACCTCTGCCCCGGCCTGGGTCGCACCAGGCAGGGCTACCTGTGGACCAGCGCGCGGCCGGGCGGCGACGTGATCTTCGACTGGCGCACGGGTCGCGGCGCCTCCTGTCTGGAGAAGATCGTGCCCGCCGGCTTCGCCGGGGTGATCCAGTGCGATGGCCTCGCGGCCTACCCCAGCTTCGTGGCACGCCGGGGACCGCACGCGGGAACGATCACGCTGGCGGGCTGCTGGGCGCACGTGCGCCGCAAGTTCCACGAGGCGCAGGCTCAGGCTCCCAGGCTCGTGGGCTGGCTCTTGGGGCAGATCGGCCAGCTATACCGGGTGGAGGCCCGGCTGCGGGCTGCCCGGGCTGGCCCCCGACTGCGCGCGGCGGTGCGCGTCGCCGAGAGCCGGCCGGTAATGGCGCGACTGCACCGCGCCCTTGTCCTCATCAAAGCTCGTCGTCTCCTGCCCCGCAGCCTTTTGGGCCGCGCTCTGGACTACGCCTTGAGCCAATGGAGCACGCTGGACGTGTTCCTGGAGGACGGCCGCGTGGAGATCGACAACAACGGGGTGGAGAACGCCATCCGCCCCACGGCCGTGGGCAAGAAGAACTGGCTCTTCGTGGGCCACGCGGAGGCCGGCCAGCGCGGCGCGGTGATCTACAGCGTCATCGAGAGCTGTCGTCGGCGGGGCGTGGAACCCTACGCCTACCTGCGCGAGGTGCTTACCCGGCTGCCGGCCATGACCAACTGGACGGTCGGCGCGTTGACCCCGGCAGCCTGGGCCAAGGCTCAAGCCCGGCCCCGGCGACCGCGTGGCAAGGCCGCGTCGCAGGTGTCGTAGGTTGCCCACCTACGACACCTGCGAACTCGCCGGTCAAGCGGGGCTCTGGATGTCGCTTACCAAACAACGATGCCTCCTGCCCCTCGTCGTCTGGCACCAACCCCATGCACATGACGCCCGCCCTGCGGGTAAGCCTGCCGCTCGTGGGCGGCGCCAGTTATTGATCTTCAGGAAAGCAAAGATGAACCCTTTCAGGGCGACTTCCCCGGGATCTGCCCTATGACGGAAAACAGGCCCCTAAAATCGCGTGCATTTTACTTTCCTGAAGGTCAATAGGCACCTTGACGCGGGGCGGCCGGGACAACGCGGGCTTGGGCGCGGGTTCGGCGGCCGGCTCGATCCGCTCCACCACGCGGCCGCGGTGGTGATGGTGGAAGGTCTTCGCGGCCGCGGGTGGCGAGGTGCGGCACCTCACAGATTCTTCAGATACTTGCAACTTTTTTTGAGGGTATCCAGGTTGCACTGCCCCGGGCCGCCGCCTTCGTCGATGTATTCGAACCAGAGCCTTTGATCCCCTTTCAGGTTTATTTTCTTCGATTCCGGGAGGCACTTTGTGATCTCCCAGCATTTTTTCGTCGGCTCGAACCGGAACACCATGCCGACCTTGACCTCCCCCGGGAAGGACGCCACCAGCTTGTCGAGGCGAGCCTGCTCGGCCTTGCTGATGTCCCCCATCTGCTTGAGCAAACGGTCAAACAGCTCATCGGCCGGCTGAAGTTTATCAGTCCAGTTTTCGAACCCCTCGATCAGTTGTTTCTTGTAGTCGTCGAACTCCTTGATGCCGTGGGTTTGGAGAGTTTTGACCTTCTCCAGACTCGCCTCGCGTTGCTTTTCAAGGTTTGCGTAAGCCTCCTCGACCTTCGCGTGCACCGCAGCGATGTGCGCGTGGGCGGCGGAATACTCCTTGGCCGCGCTGATGAATTGCTTGTAGGTGTCTTCCTCTTTCCGCAAAACGGCGCGCATTTCGGCAATCTTTTTGAGTCCCATAGGTGTGGTAGTGAATCGAACGGGGTTACGGTTGGTGACCGCAACATAACGACCTGGTGCGCGGAATTTCAATTCGAGGCGGCCCTGATTTTTCCCGCTAGCCTCCTTGGCCCCTGCCAGTTCTCACCGGAACTGGCTGAAGCGCCCGGTCACCACCCCCCAGATGACCAGCTCCTGCCCCCGGACAACCTCAATCTCTGGGAACGCCTTGTTCTAAGGGACCAGCCACACACGCCCCTTGGCCTTGCGCAGCCTTTTCACGGTAAACTCCCCGTCCAGGCAGGCCACCACGATGGATCCGTCCTTGGCCTCGGCGGCGCGGTCCACGAACAGGAGGTCGCCGGTCGGCTTTCGCCCGCGGGCGGTGCCCCCGTCGCGCCGGAGGGGGAGGGTTTCGCGGGTTTTGCCGGTTAGGGTGCTGACGAAAACGCAAAGTTTGCGAGCCGCCGTTCACGGGGCGGGCTGCGGGCGTTTACCGAAGACTGTCGAGGGACTGCGTGGTTAGGCGCGCACGCGGGGGTAGGGGTCGCCCTTGTCGCCGGCCGGCTTTTTGGGTCGGTGACGCGACCGGCCCTTTCTGACCGGCAGCCGCACGTCTTCCAGCACGGCGGTCAGGGGCTTGCTGTTGTGTGCTTGACCCGCGGAAACGCTTGCGATCAACTGGACGGTCGGCGCGTTGACCCCCGCGGCCTGGGCCAAGGCTCAGGCCCGGCCCCGGCGAGGCCACCCCGCCCCCGCATCGTAGGTGTCGTAGGCTGCCCGCCTACGACACTTGCGAACTCGCCGGTCAAGCGGCGCTCGGGGTATCGCTTACGGTCCTTCCCACGCCCGCGGGGATGGTCCACCCGTCCCCCGAACGTCTTGGCCGCGCGCCCGCGTTCTGCCCACGCCCGTGGCGGGGATGGTCCCGGCCGCCCACCGTCTGCCCGGCCCCGCCCGCCCAGGACAGCGCCCGGTGCGCGGGGCTGGCCCCCGGCTCCGCGTAGGCCAGCAAGGCCGTGCCGACCTGGACACCGTCCGCGCCCCGAGCATATCAGGGCCGCGGCCACGCCCCGGCCGGTGGCGATGCCGTCCGCGGCGACGACGGGCAGCCGGGGAGACCCGTCGGGTGCGCGGCGTAGTCCAACCCGGCGAGGACCTCCCGCGCGACGGCCTGCCGCCGGGCGCCCTCCGCGCGCTTAGGCGTCAGCAGCCGCGCCAGCGTCCCGTCCGCCAGCCAGCCCGAGACCAGCCCGGTCCACAGCGGCGCGGCCCCGATGACGGTCTGCCGGACGGCGTCGGTCGCCCGCTCCCGCCAGGCCGGTGGGACCACGAGGCAGGACAGTTTCAACCCCGGCCCGAACGGCTTGGAGAAACTGATCACATGGAACGCCCGCTCCGGCGCCAGCCGCGCCAGCCCCGACGGGGACGCGGCTTCCAGGGAGCCGTAGGCGTCGTCCTCCAGCAGCGCGAGGTCGCGCTCCCGCGCCACGGCCACCAGGGCGCGGCGCCGTTGCGGGGACATCACGGTGCCGAGGGCATTGTGCGGCGTCGGCATGAGGTAAACCGAGCCGGACCGCCGGCCCCTCGCGCTCGCAGAGGGCCCGCCGGGCGTCCGGGTCCATGCCGTCGGCGTCATCATCCGCCGGGCAGGCGACCAGCCGCGGCGCCGGGCAAGGCAACCTGGGCGATCAGGCCCGGAGTAGGTCAACGGGTCGGTGACGATGGCGGCACCACCGGGTGGGGTGGCAAGCGCATCGGCAAAGCGTCCGTCCCTGCCTCCCCCTCCTCCCCCTCTCTTTTGCGCGCGTTTGACGTCAGGGGCGCGGCACGCGTGCCCGGCCGGCGGCGGCCCCTCGGCGGCGCGTTCGCAGCCCGTCGGCGTGAAAGCCGGGTCACGTGCGCGCCAAGGCGGCGAGAAGGCACCGGCCAACCGGCGCCACGGCAGCGTCGCAGGCGCGTAACGGGCGTGTAACGGGCGTGTAACGGACGCGTGACGGGCGCGTTAACCCCGCTTCACGAACACGATACACGCGTTGTTCTGGTCGCGCCACGGTCCCGCAAAACCCGTGCGTCCGCGTGCGTCACGGCCCCGGCACGATCGTGACAAACGCAGGTGCCTGATCCTGTCACGGTTGCGTCACGCCGGCGTCACACCCGTGAGGAGATCCTGTCACACCCGTGCAACGCCGCCGGGAACAAATGACACGGAAGTGAAAAACGCTTATAGGGAATGTGCATGGTATTGGTCGGGCCTTGTTCCAGGGTCGTGACCAAAAGCGTGGTTTTCGCGGTGACCCCGCGCCCCGTGGTCCCCCCGTGACCGGCGTGGTCCGCGCGCCCCATGTGTCACCCGGAGCACCCCGCCCACGCGGTCGGCGAGGGGAAGAAGCGCCGCGTTTCGGGGCGGTCCGCGCGTCACCGTGAGCGCCGGTTGCGCCGGTAACGTCCCCGCGGCTCCGGCTTGTCACCGCGGGAGGGTTCTGGTCACCATCCGCGCCGGGAATCCCGTGTCGTCACCACCCACCCCGGCCGCCGTTTGCTCACGTGGACCGGGCCCTTCGTTCCCCACGGTGTGCTGCCTGCCCCTGGCCGGGACCGCCGGGGCCGCCCGGTCCTCGCCGCGGCGCCTGCGGCCACCTGCCCGCCGTCATGAAGTTCCGTGCGCGCCACCGGTTGCACCTGCCGGAAGCCCTCCTCGCCTAGCCGCACCAACCCCAGGACGACCTCCAGCTTCATGGGGGCACCGGCGGGCGGGGAGATGGCCCTGAACGCCAGGCGGCAGTGGGCCGTTTCACCGTGGAGCGCTCGCTTCTCTGGCCGCCGTCGAGGAGGACCTGCACGTCCGCCCCGCGCCGACGTGCCTCCACCAGCGCCTGGGCGATGGGGGCGGAGGTGAAGCCGTAAGCCTGCACGAGCACCTCGCGCCGGGCCCGGGCCACGGCGGCGGCGACGGCCGCCGTGCAGCCCCCGCCGGCCGAGAAGTGGACGGCGATGGCCGGCGCCGCGGGACCGCTGGGGTCCCGCAGCCACCAGCGGGGCAGCAGGCCACCGACGACGATCCCGAGGAGCAGGGCGGCCAGCAGCAGCGCCGGGGTGGCCCACCCCGGGCGAGCGGTGCCCCGGGTCACGGGCCGGGCGGCGATCGCAACGGAGACGTGCAACCAGCGGAGCGTGGCGGCGGGAACGTGGCGGCGGGGCGTGGGGGGCGCGAAGGCGGCGAGGCTGACGGGGGTCGCCGGCCGCGGCAAGGGCGAGAGGGGGTGTTTACGCGCCGTCCGCCCGAAGGGCAGCAAACCTGCTCCCGCCAGGGCAGATCCGCCCCCGCCACCCGCTTCCCGCCGCATGGCCCAACTCGTCCCCGAACGCCCACCCGCACGCACGACCTCGGGCGAGCGGCGCCTCTTCGTCGCCCTGGGTCGCGCCCTACCGGCCGACTGCGTCGTTTACTACGAGCCGCTCATCGAGCGGCGCTACCCCGACTTCGTCCTCATCTTGCCCACGCTCGGAGTTCTGACCGTCGAGGTGAAGGACTGGCGGGCGGAGGACATCCTGGGCGCCGACAACGAAGGCGTGCTCCTGCGCTCCCGGGCACAAGGGTCCTCCGGGGGTGAAGCCGCCGGGGCCCCGGGTCTCTTCGACGCGGATGCCGGCACCGTGGCCGCAGGCGAGGCGGCCCTGGCCGCGTGCCGGCTCTGCCACCCGACGCGCCAAGCCCGCGAATACATGTTCCGGCTCATGGACCAGTGCCGGCGCGTCCACCCGGCCGCCGCGGGTCATCTCCTGCACGCCGACGGGGCACACCGAGGCGGCTTCCGCTTTCCCTTTGGCCACGTGGCCATCCTCTCGCGCATCTCCGAGGAACAGTTGCGCCGCCACCCCGCCGGGGACCTCACGGCCGTGTTCCCCGCCCAGCGGGTGCTGCCCCGCGAGGCCCTGGAGGGATTGGAACAGGCCGACCCCGCGGAGTGCTTGGTGGCCCTGCTCACCTGCTTTGACCCGTGGTGGCCTTTTCCGCCGATGGGCCGCGAGCAGGTGCAGGCGCTGCGGGCGACCATCCACCCCGAGATCGTCGTCGGCCCTGTCACCGTGCAGGCGACGCTCGCCCTTGAAGGGGGCAGCGGGGTGGGAGGAGGTGCCCTGGCCTCGACAGTCCCCGAGTTGAAGGTGCTCGATCTGCGCCAGGAGCGGCACGCCCGCGCCCTGGGCGGCGGCCACCGCCTGGTCTTCGGGGTGGCCGGCAGCGGCAAGACCGTGCTGCTGGTCGCCCGTGCCCGCCTGCTGGCCCAGGCGGGCAAGCGGGTCCTGGTGCTCTGCTTCAACGTGAGCCTGGCCGCCTGGCTGCGCGCGACCCTGGCCGAGGCCGGGGAAAACGTCATGGTCCAGCACTTCGACGGCTGGGCCAAGGCGCAGGGCGTGGTGCGCGGCGGCAACGGAGGGGAGGACGACGCGGGTCTCGGCGCTCGGCTGCTGGCCCGCTTGAAAGCTGGCAAAGGTGACGCCTGGGCGTATGACGCCGTGCTCATCGACGAGGCGCAGGACTTCGAGCCGGGCTGGTTCCGCTGCGCCTTGGCCGCGATGCGCGACCCGGAGGGCGGTGACCTGCTGATCGTGGGCGACGGCGCGCAGGGCCTCTACCGCCGCGGCCGGGTGTCCTGGCGGGAACTCGGCATCCAGGCGCAAGGCCGCAGGGTCTCGGTCCGCTTTGCCCTCGCGCGTAACTCCCGCAACAGCGTCGAAATCATGAACTTGGCTGGAC
>CAXTFX010000015.1:4049-23761 GCA_964243185.1 uncultured Chthoniobacterales bacterium | reverse complement strand
CGACGGTGTATTACCCGGACACCCTGGTCGGCACGGACTCGCACACGACGATGATTAACGGCCTGGGCATCGTCGGCTGGGGCGTCGGCGGCATCGAGGCGGAGGCCGGGATGCTCGGGCAGCCGGTTTACTTCCTGACGCCCGAAGTCGTGGGCGTTTACCTGACCGGGGCGTTGCGCGAGGGCGTCACGGCGACGGACCTGGCGTTGCGCGTCACGCAACTGCTCCGGGCGGCGAAGGTCGTCGGCAAGTTCGTCGAGTTCTACGGCCCCGGCGCGGCGAGTCTGCCGCTGACCGACCGGGCGACCATCGCCAACATGGCCCCAGAATACGGCGCCACGATGGGGTATTTCCCCGTGGACGCCGAATCGGTCAACTACCTGCGCGCCACCGGCCGGACGGAGGCGCAGTGCGTGGCGTTCGAGAACTATTTCAAGGCCCAGGGGTTGTTCGGGATGCCCGCGCGCGGGCAGATCGCGTATTCCGTGGACCTCGACCTGGACCTCGGCAGCGTGCACCCCTCCGTCGCCGGCCCGAAGCGCCCGCAGGACCGGTTGGACCTGCCGGAGCTGGGGGAGGCGTTCCGCAGACTGCTCGATAAGCCCGTCAGCGAGGGCGGCTACGGCAAAGCCGGGGCCGGGCCGCGGGAAACGTTCCCCGTCCACCTCGACCGCGGGGCCAAGCCGACGGCCCGGACGCAGGCCGGCGCCACCAACCAGTCGCCGACGGACACCGGCCACGGGCTGGCCGTGGCCGGCGGCAAGTTCATCGGCGCGACGGTGGGCCAGGCCGAGATGGTGACCAACCGGCCCACGGCGACCCCGTCGGCGCTGATTGACGCGACCATCGAGGAGTCCGGCGTCGGCGCGTTCGGCGAGGACGGCGACAGCCACATCGGCCACGGCTCGGTGTTGATCGCCTCCATCACGAGTTGCACGAACACGTCCAACCCCTCCGTCATGCTCGGGGCCGGGTTGTTGGCGAAAAAGGCCGTCGAGCGCGGCCTCACGGTGGACGCCTCCGTGAAAACTTCCCTGGCGCCCGGCTCGCGCGTGGTGACGGATTACCTGCACAAGACCGGCTTGCAGGAATACCTCGACCAGCTCGGCTTCCAGGTCGTCGGCTACGGCTGCACGACGTGCATCGGCAACTCCGGCCCGTTGCACCCGGCCGTCGAGGAGGCCATCACGGGGCACGACCTCGTCGCCGCCAGCGTCCTGTCGGGCAACCGCAACTTCGAGGCGCGCGTCCACCAGAACATCCGGGCCAATTTCCTGATGAGCCCGCCGCTGGTCGTCGCCTTCGCGCTGGCCGGCCGGGTGGACCTGGATTTGTCCAAGGACGCCATCGGCCAGGACCGGGACGGGCACGACGTTTACCTGCGCGACCTGTGGCCGAGCCGGGACGAGATCCGCGAGGCGATGCTCACGGCCCTGACGCCCGAGACGTTCCGCCGGCTTTACGCGGACTTCGCCGAGCAGAACCCGAAGTGGAACGAGATCGGCTCCACCACGGGCATGGCCTTCGACTTCAAGCCCGAGAGCACCTACATCCAGGAGCCGCCGTTCTTCGCGGACTTCGGCATGGAGCCGGGGCACATCACCGAGATTCACGGCGCGCGCCCGCTGGGCATCTTCGGCGACTCCGTGACGACGGACCACATCTCGCCGGCCGGCGCGATCAAGGCGAGTTCGCCCGCGGGCAAGTTCCTCCAGGACAACGGGGTCGAGCCGAAGGACTTCAACTCCTACGGCTCCCGGCGCGGCAACGACCGGGTGATGACCCGCGGCACGTTCGCCAACGTCCGCATCAAGAATCTGATGGTCCCCGGGGTCGAGGGCGGCGTGACGAAGCTGTATCCCGGCGGCGCGCAGATGCCCATCTACGACGCCTCCATGACGTATCAGGCGGCCGGCGTGCCGCTGATGATTTTTGCCGGCCAGGAATACGGCACCGGCTCCTCCCGCGATTGGGCGGCCAAGGGCACGCGGCTCCTCGGGGTGAAGGCCGTCGTGGCGCAGTCGTTCGAGCGCATCCACCGCTCCAACCTCGTCGGCATGGGCGTGCTGCCGCTCCAATTCCCCGACGGCGTGACCGCGCAGACGCTCGGGCTGGACGGCTCGGAGGTGTTCGACCTCCTGGGCATTGACGACCGCACGACCCCCGGCGCGGACGTGACGCTGGTGATCCACCGGGCCGACGGCCGCGAGGACAAAGTCACGCTGCGGAGCCGGATAGATACGGCCATCGAGGTGGACTACTACCGCCACGGCGGCATCCTGCCCTACGTGCTGCGGCAGTTGGTGGCGGGGGTATAAACAATTTCCATCAAGTTAGGTGGACTTTTGATGCATTCCTTCCACTACCGCGACGGTCGGCTGCACTGCGAGGGGGTTGACCTCGGCGCCCTCGCCGGCGCCCACGGCACACCGCTCTACGTTTATAGCGCTGGCACCATTCTCGACCACTATCGCCGGCTCGACGCGGCGTTCACGGGGCTGGATCACCTCGTTTGTTATTCCGTCAAGGCGAACTCCAACCTCGCTGTGCTCGACCTGCTCGCCCGGGAGGGCGCCGGGTTTGACGTGGTTTCCGGCGGGGAACTCTTTCGGGTCCAACGCGCCGGCGGCGACCCCGCCCGGTGCATGTTCGCGGGGGTCGGCAAGACGCGCGCCGAGATCGCGGAGGCGCTGCGGGCGGGCATCTATTCGTTCAACGTGGAGAGCGAGGCCGAGCTGGAGCGCATCAACGCCGTTGCGGGCGAACTCGGGCTCCGCGCGCCGGTGGCCGTGCGGGTGAACCCGGAGGTGTCCGCCGGCGGGCACAAATACATCTCCACGGGCAAGAGCGAGAACAAGTTCGGCGTGGCCTTCGACCGCGTCGCCGAGCTTTACGCCGACGCCGCGCGCCGGCTGCCGCACGTTTGGCTGCGTGGCGTGCAGTTCCACGTCGGCTCGCAGATCACCGAGTCCGGCCCGTTCGCCGCCGCCGTGGGCAAGCTCGCGCCGCTGGCCGGGGAACTCCAGAAGGCGCACGGCATCGAGTTCCTGTCCATCGGCGGCGGCCTGGGCATCGTGTATCGCGCCAGCCTGGAGAGCGGCGACGCGGCGTGGTGGCAGCAAGAAGGGGGCAGGCCGGCGCCTTCGCTGACGGTCGAAGCCTACGCCGGGGCGCTGGTGCCGTTGCTCCGGCCGCTCGGCCTGCGCGTGTTGCTGGAGCCCGGCCGGCTCATCGTCGGCAACGCGGGCGTGCTGCTCACCCGCGTCCAATACCGCAAGACGACGGCCAGCGGGAAACGTTTCGTCATCGTGGACGCCGGCATGAACGACCTCATCCGCCCGGCGCTCTACGAGGGATACCACGAGGTTGTGCCCGTCCGTCAGCCCGACCCCACCGCGAGCCGAGAAACGGTGGACGTCGTCGGTCCCGTGTGTGAGAGCGGCGATTTCTTCGCCCAGAACCGCGAGGTCGCTCCTCTCCGGGAGGGTGAACTCCTCGCCCTGATGAGCGCCGGGGCCTACGGCGCGGCGATGGGCAGCAACTACAACACCCGGCCGCTGCCGGCCGAAATCCTCGTGCGCGGCGACCGTGCCGACGTGATCCGCCTCCGGCAGACGCTTGACGACCTCGTGCGCGGCGAGCGCATTCCGGGCTGACCCGGATGCCTCACGCAGAGGCCGACGAGGTCGCAAAGGAGGAAAGGAGAAGTGGGGATGAGCCGGGCATCAGCCGACCCGCTTCCCCTCTGCCACCCTTCCCCCTGCCTTTTCCTTTGCGACCTCGGCGGCCTCTGCGTGAGGCATCTCCCCGGCTCCCGCATTGACGTCCCCCGCTCCCGTGGGCACAATAGCCGCTCTTTCCCTGGTTATGAAGAAGCTGTCCCTCCTGGCGTTCGCCGCTTGCGTCGCCCCCGCCCTCCTGCGCGCCCAGACACCCACGCCGGTTGCCAACACCCTGCCGGGCCCTGGCGCCAACCCACCCCCGGCGCTGACGGCGGCCCAGGTCGCCGCGCTGCCGAAGATCCCCGTGCCGACGGACCGGCCGTTGGAATACGTCATCCTCTCCGGCGGTCCCTCCCTGGAACAGTGGGAGAAATACAAGGTCGCCCGGCACGACAACTTCTGGGGTGGCTTCATCCGCGCCGCGCGCACCCGCGTCCAGCAGCTCCAGGCCCAGCTCGGGCCGAACCCGAACGCCGTCATCACGATGCTGGTTTACCTCGACGGCTACCGCAGCCGCGCCAAGCAGGACCAGCAGGACCTCATCTCAAACATTTACTCGGTTCGCGACAAGTTTCACATCCGCATGATCCCGATCGAGAACGGGAAGGACGTGATGGCCTACCTTAACAACGGGGGCGAAGGCATCTCCCGCGACCAGGTTAAAATCGCCGACTTCGAGTATTTCGGTCACTCCAACCGCTGCGCCTTCATGTTCGACTATTCCAACAACATTGACAGCGCCGCCAAAAGCTGGCTGCACGAGGATGAACTCGGCGCGCTCCGGCGCAACCTGTTCACCCGCAATGCCTACGTGAAAAGCTGGGGTTGTCACACCGGCGAGAGCATGTCCGCGAAGTTCAAGGCCGCCACCGGTCAGCGCATGATCGGCGCCATCGGCCGCACCGACTACTCCAACCGCGACGAGGCGCTCAACGGCGTCATCCCCGTGCTGAGTTCGCAGGACGGCAAGTGGGTGCAGTAGAATGAAAGGATGAAGGTTGAAGGATGAAGGTAGAAACCCGGGGACGGCGCCCTCCTTCAGAACTCCGCCATTCATCCTTCATCTTTCATCTTTTTTCCCGTGACCCTCCCCGAACTTCGCCGCCTTTATTCGCAGCCGTTCTTCGATCTGGTCCAGCAGGCCCGGCGGGTTCACGAGGCACACTGGCCGGAGCGCAAGGGCGAGGTGCAGCTTTGCACCCTCCTGAGCATCAAAACCGGCGGCTGCTCGGAGGATTGTTCGTATTGCGCCCAGAGCGCGCATTATTCCACGGGGCTGGAGAGCGAGCGGCTGATGGAAACGGCCGACGTGCTCGACGCCGCGCACCGGGCGAAGGCGAACGGCTCCACCCGCTTCTGCATGGGTGCGGCCTGGCGCGGCGTGCGCGCGGGCACGCCGAAGTTTGAGCGCGTCCTGGAGATCGTCCGCGCCGTGGCGGACCTGGACCTGGAGGTCTGCGTGACGCTGGGGATGCTCGGCCCCGTAGAAGCGCGCGCGTTGGCCGAAGCCGGCGTGACGGCCTACAACCACAACCTGGACACCTCGCCGGAGTTCTACCCCGAAATCGTCACCACCCGCACCTACCAGGACCGGCTCGACACCCTGCGCGCCGTCGGCGAGGCCGGCCTGAGCGTCTGCTGCGGCGGCATCGTCGGCCTGGGCGAGAGCGTCACCGACCGGCTGCGGCTGTTGGAGGTGTTGACGAACCTCGACCCCGCCCCGGAGAGCGTGCCCATCAACTGCCTCGTGCCCGTGCCGGGAACGCCCCTCGCCGAGCAGCCGCCGGTGGATACGTTTGACCTCGTGCGGCTCATCGCCGTGACCCGCCTGGCCCTGCCCCGGGCGCGCGTGCGGCTCTCCGCCGGGCGCACCCGGCTCGGGCGCGAGGCCCAGGCGCTGTGCTTCTTCGCCGGGGCCAACTCGGTTTTCTACGGCGACCGGCTGCTCACGGCCGCCAACCCCGGCGCCGACGCGGACCTCGCCCTGCTCGCCGCCCTGGACCTGCGCCCGGAACCGTCCGCCGCCACGCCGGTGGCGACCCCGGCCTGAGCTGAACCAGCGGAAACTCCGCGAAAAAAAGCGTTGACCCTCCTCGCGCCTTTGCGGTTAGATGCCCGGCGTTCCCGCCCACCGTCTCCCCTCACATGAAGTCGTCGCCTGCCAAAGCCGTCCTCGCCATCCTGCTCTGCCAGGTGCTCACCGTCACCCAGGTCTTCGCCATCGCCGGCGGCCCGCCCCTCGGCACGGGCTTCACCGGGGGCGGCACCACCACGCTCAACCTGACCGGCACCTACTCCGGCGTGCTCCAGGGTCTGACCGAAACCACCCCCAACGGCAGCACCGACACCGCGCCGGCGATCCCCGGCGACCCGACCCCGGTGACGCCCACGGACACCTCCACGACCAGCGCTTCCAACTCCATCGGCCTCTTCGACCTCGGCGTCACCCAGACCACCGGGCTGGCCACGGGCACGTTCCTGCTCTTCAGCGACGGCCGCGTGTTCACGGGCACCATCTCCGGCGCCGTGGACCCCGGCAGCGGTGCGCTCCGGGGCATCCTGCAAGCCAGGTTCAACTTCAACGTTACCACCGTCACCGCCGCGGGCGCGGCCGTGGTCCAAGCCGTGACGGCCAGCGCCTTCGGGCGGCTCGACACGGTGATTTCCGGGGCGGCCACCTCGACCTCGAACACCTCTGGCAGCGCCGGGAGCGTCGGCGGCAACACCGCTGCCTCCACCGGCTCCAACACCCTCGTCACCCTCGCTGGCACGGCCCGTTTGGACATCAACTTCGGCGACGTGGACCCCACCACCCTGCAACCCATCATTGATCGAACGTTAACCTTCAGCGTCAACGGTTTCCGTAACAGCACGACCGTGGCCCTGACGCCCCTCACGGCCCCCACCGGCGGCTAGGCGCGCGGAAGGGCTTGTTCCTATCCGTTGGTCCCGCCACGTGGAGGGTGCTCCCCCTTTACGCGGCGGGACTTTCTGTGGGGGAACCACCTGCTCGCGCGGCTTGCCCGATCCGGCCCGCTGGCCGACGTTCCTGAGACCGGTTGCGGGCAGGTATGTTGTCACTTTTTCCCCCTTCGAGCGCCTCCGCTCACCCGTCCCGTCGTGGACGCGGGCCCGGGGCGTTCACGCTGTTGGAACTCCTGACGGTAATTTTCATCGTCGCCATCCTCGTGGTGATAGCGCTGCCTTTGATCGAGAAGATCCGGCAACGTGCCCAGGTGGTCGGCTGCTCGACCAACCTGAAGAATCTCTACGTCGGCACGAACGGATACATCCAGGACCACAACGTCTGGCCGCAGATCCCGGCCCCCGACGCCCGCCAGGGGCATGACGACGCCTACGTCACCGCGTGGATGGCCGCCCTCCAGCCCTATGGCATCACCCCGGTCACGTGGGTCTGCCCGGAACTGCACTATCTACGCGGCCGGCCTGACCTCAGCATCCCCACAAATCGCTCCGTGGACTACCTCGCGGCCACCTTCGACGCCAAGCCGCGCAAACCTTACGAATATTCCAACATGCCGTGGTTCGTGGAAACGACCAACGCGCACGGCGGCGGGCAGTTAATCATCTTCAGCAACGGCAGCGTGATGGGCATGAAGGAAGCCATCGCCACCTTCGCGGGGAAAGCCGACCCCAACATGCAGTAGGCGGGGGCAACCGCCTCTGCCTGCTGAACCGACCGCTACGGCCCCACCGTCACCGTCGCCTTCGCCGGGCTGCCGACGCCGTAGCCGTCCCCCGCGCGCAGCTTGAGTTGCACCGTCGTCGCATCACCCGCCCCCACGGGCAGCGGCTTCACCTTCACCTTCACCGTCGTCGCGCCCCCGGGGAACGCCGCGACGCCGGGGAGCGTCTTGTAATCCACGCCGCCGACCGCGCTGCCTTTGGCCTTGTAATACACCGTCAACGGCGGCAGGACGCCCCCCGCCGGGTCGCCACCGGTGCGCGTCAGGGTGAAAACTCCCTTGAGGCCCGCCGCCGCGGAGGCCGTGGGGGTCGTCGCCTCAATGCCCACGACCGGCGGCGCGGTGCCGGGAGCCACGGCAATCGTCAACCCCGCCGTGCTCGTCCCGGTGGCGTTCGCGGCGGACAGGGTGACGACGGACACCCCCGGCGCCGTCGGCGTGCCGGCGATCAGCCCGGTGTCGGCGTTGACGGCCAACCCGGCGGGCAGGCCGTTGGCGGCGAACCGCGTCGGCGCGTTCGTCGCGGTGATCTGGAAGCGGAACGGCTGCCCGACCGCGCCCGTGGCCGTCGCGGGGTTGCCGTCGAGGACCGGCGGGAAATCGTCGTCCAGGATCGTCACCGTCACGCTGGCCGGGGTCCCGAGCGCCGCGCCGCCGGTCGGCGTGCCGAGGGCCAGGGTGAACGTCCGGTCCGGCTGCGGCGTGAGGTTATCCCGGACGTTCACCGTCAGCGTCCCGCTCGCCGCGCCGTCCGCGAACGTCACGTTGCCGTCGCCGGCCAGGGTGTAGTCCACCCCCTCCGCGGCCGTGCCCCCGAGCGTCGGGACGACGGGCACGCTCACCGCGCCCCGCGTGCCGCCCACCCGGCTCACCGGCACCGCCAGCGTCCCCGCCCCCTCGCCGACGCTCACCGCGTCCACGGCAAACCCCAGCGTCCCCGCCGCCGGCGGCCCCGTGACCACCCGCGCGAGGAACGGCCGCGACACCCCGCCGACCGTGGAAAAATCCCCCCCGAGCACCAGCCCGCCGTCGGCCCCCAGCGCCAGCGCGCGCACGGCGGCGTCCACCCCGGGGCCCGGGTCGAACGCCGGGTCCACCGTCCCGTCGGGCAACAACCGCGCCAGCCCGCGGCGCGGCGTCGCCCCGTAGCGCGTGAAGCTGCCGCCGAGGAGGATACGCCCCTGGTCGTCCACCGCCAGGGCGTCCACCTCGCCGCCCTGCACGAAGCCGACCCCCGTGGACGCCGGGTCCGCGCCCCCCGCCCCGGTGAGCCGTTGGACCACCCCGCCCGCGCGGGCGAGCAGGACGCCGTTGGGCTGGCTCCCGCCGGTTTGCGCGGGCACCAGCGCCAGCACCGCGCCCGGGACGGCCGGGCTGACCGGCGCGAAGGCTGGGTCCACCGTCCCGTCCGTCCGCAGCCGCACCAGCCCCGGCCGGGCGATGCCGTTGAAGGTGGCAAAGCTGCCGCCCGCGAACAGCCGCCCGTCCGGCAGCCGCGCGAGGGCGTTGACCGCCGCCCCGTCCGCCCCAGTGCCGGGGTCGAAGCCCGCCGCGTCCACGCCGCCGTCGGGGCGCAGCCGCACCAGCCCGGAATACGCCGAGCCGGCGAACGCGGTGAACGCCCCGCCGACGAACACCCCGCCGCTGCCCCCCGCCGTGACGGCCCGCACGGGCTGGTCCGTGGCCGGGCTGGGGTTGAAGGCCGGGTCCAGCGAGCCGTCCGGGTTCAGCCGCGCCACCGTGACCAGGACGCCGTCGGTCGTCCGGTAGAACTGCCCGCCGACGAGGAGTTTCCCGTCGGTCTGGAGCGCCAGGGCGCTGACCGCGCCCGCCGGGAACAGCCGGGAATCCTTGAACTCCGGGTCCACCGACCCGTCCGGCCGCAGGCGGGCGACGAGCGGGCGGGTGACGCCGTTGACCCCGGTAAACTCCCCGGCTACGAGGATCTTGCCGTCCGCCGGCTGGACGAGGACGGCACGCACGCGGGCGTCCGGCCCGCTGCCGCCGGACGCCGGGAAGCCCGGGTCGAGCGTGCCGGGCGCGGGCGGGGTCGTTTGCGCGCGGAGAGCGGCGGTGGCGCAGCCGCAGAGCAGCAGGACCAGAACGAGGCGGGGGAGCGACGACATGGCAGGAGAACCGGAGATTACCGCGCCGCCGGTTCCCCGCCAGCGGAAGGACGGCTCACCCCGCCAGCGCCCGCGCGGCGACCTCGGCCGTGCGCTCCATGTCCTCGGGGGTGTGCGCGGTGGAGATGAAACCGGCCTCGAACTGGCTGGGGGCGAAATACACGCCGCCGTCCAGCGCGGCGTGGAAATAGCGCGCGAACGCCGTCCGGTCGCTGGTCTGCGCGTCGGCGAGGTTCCAGACGGGATGGTCGGTGAAGAACAGGCAGAACATGGAGCCGGCGCGGTTGAAGGTGTGGTCCCCGCGACCGGTGCGCCGCAACGCGGAGCGCGTGGCGGCCTCGAAGGCGGCACCGTTTTCCTCGAGCTTCCTCCAGCCGTCGGTGCGCTCCAGCTCGCGGAGTTGCGCCAGGCCGGCGGCCATCGCCAACGGGTTGCCCGAGAGCGTGCCGGCCTGATAGACGGGGCCGTCGGGCGAGAGGTGATCCATGATGTCCGCCCGGCCGCCGAACGCGCCGACGGGCAGGCCGCCGCCGATGACTTTGCCCAGGGCCGTCAGGTCCGGCACGATCCCGTAAAGCTCCTGCGCGCCGCCCTTCGCGACGCGGAAACCGCTCATCACCTCGTCGAAGATCAGCAGCGCGCCGTGGACGGTGCAGAGTTCGCGGAGCAGCTCCAGGAAACCCGGTTTAGCCAGGTAGAGGCCGGCGTTGGCGGGGATGGGTTCCAGGATGACGGCGGCGATTTCTCGCCCGCGCGCGGCGAACACGGCGCGGAGGGCGTCGGCGTCGTTGAAGGGCAGGGTGGTGGTCAGCTCCGCCAGGACGGCGGGGACGCCCGCGGAATCCGGCCGGCCGTGGGTGAGGGCGCCGGAGCCGGCCTTGACGAGCAGGGAATCCACGTGGCCGTGGTAGCAGCCCTCGAACTTGACGAGGCGGTCGCGCCCGGTGAACCCCCGCGCCAGCCGGACGCAGGACATCGTGGCCTCCGTGCCGGAGTTGACCATGCGAACCTTCTGGATACTCGGCACCCAGGACGTAATGAGCTCGGCCATCGCGACCTCATCGGGATTGGGCACGCCGAAGGACAACCCGCGCCCGGCGGCCTCGCGCACGGCCTCGACGACGACGGCCGGGGCGTGGCCGAGGATGGCGGGTCCCCAGGTGCCGACGTAGTCCAGGAGTTCGCGGCCGTCGGCGTCGTAGAGCTTCGAGCCGGCGGCGCGGGTGACGAAGAACGGTTCACCGCCGACGCCGCGGAAGGCGCGCACGGGGGAGTTGACGCCGCCGGGGATGAGCCGGCGGGCGCGGTCGAAGAGTTGGGCGGAGTGGGTCATGGGGAATCCGGGTGGACGGTGCGGTTTGCCTTCGGTTATCTCGCAGGCTCGGTTCTCGCGCCGTGGCTTGCGTCGGAACGACGCCTAACTCTGGGCCGCTGCGCGGCGTTCACGGCGCGAGGGACCGCGACGTCCACCTCTCAGACCTCCAGCGAGCGTTTGGCGGGTGCTTCTTCGTCGTCGTCGGCCTCGTCGTCGTCCGAGTCGCCGGGCCGGCGGGAGAAGAGATCGGTCAGCCGTTGGAACTCGCGGCGGGCGGCGGTCACGTCGTGCAAACGGGCCAGGCGGCGGGCGCTGGCGGCGATGTCCGGGTTGATCTCGCCGAAGACCTCGGCGATGCGCGCGGCGTTCTCGGGCACCTTGGCCAACGAGCCTTTGGCCAGGGCCGCCTCGATGGTTTTATAGGCGGTCAAACTCTGGAGGTATTCTCCGGACGCATCGCCCGTCACCGCCGGGTGAAGCGTCGCCGCGGACGACCGCCGGGCAAAGCGGGCCAGGGGGCCGCGGCCGTGCTGCGCGGCGATGGCCAGGAGCAGGAACGCCGTTCCCGCGACGGTCAGCGCGCACAGGGCGAGGAAGGTGCGCCGCGGCAGCAAGATCATCGTCCGAAAGTTACACCCGGAGGACGCCGTCCGCCGGGGAAAATCAGGCCGCGACCGCGACCGCCGCGCCGGGCTCCGGCCCGACGTTGGCGAGCGCGGCGCGTTGCTTGCCGGTGGTGAGCACGCCGACGAACGGGCTGTGCCGGCGCAGGCGGGTGGCGAACCCGGTGGGGGCGGGCAGGAAGTCGGCGATCTCCTCGGGCGTCCACGTGAGGAGGATGAGCTTCCACTGGCGCAGGGCGCCGCGGGTTTCCGCGTCGAGCGCCGCCCGCTGTTGGCGCCAGTGGCGCACGTTCTGGACGGCGATCCCGAGCAGGTTCGGCCGGGCGCGCAGCTTGGCGGCGATGGCGGCGTGCAGGGCCGCGTTGATGGTGTCCATCCAGCCCGCGTCGGCGGGGCGGAGGAGCGGGTGAGGCGCGACGGGTGCGTTCACGGACAAGGGGGCTGGGCGACCGGCAACCACTCTCCGTTAGCATGAACCGGACTTAACCCGCGTGGAAGGATAAATTCCGCGTCCCTCCACCAAACGATGTCCCCGCTCCTCGCCCGTGTCCTAGCCGCCGTGCTCGCCCCGCCGGCGGCGTCGTGGGTGCGGCGGCAGGAGCGGCGCGGGCTGGCCGCGGGGGTGCCGTTGACCGAGTCGGAGCGGGAGGATGCCCGCGCGCTGGGGGTGCGCGAACCGGACCGGGTGCGGGTGGTGGTCGTGGAGCGGATGCCGGTGCCGAACGGCTTGGGCGTGCGCCGGCTGGCGCGGTGGGCGGGCGTGCTGGTGCCGGAGGCCGCAGGGCTGTGCCTGGGGCACGCGGTGTTCGTGTGGACGCCCTTCCGGGGACGGCGGGGGCTGCTGGCGCACGAGCTTGTCCACGTGGCCCAATACGAGCGGCTGGGCGGGGCGGGGCCGTTCCTGCGGCGGTATTTCGAGGAGTGCCTGACGGTGGGCTACGCGGCGGCACCGATGGAGGAGGAGGCGCGGGCGGGAGCGGGAACCGTTAGTTGAAGCTCAGGTTCTTCACCCCGGCGGCGGCGGCGGCGTTGAGCACCTGGATGACGCGCTCCTGGCGCACGTCGGGGGCGGGCTGGATGATGACGGGGTCCTTGCCGCCGTAGCTCACGAGTTCCTTGAGCCGGTCGCGCACGCCCGGGAGGTCCGGGCTGCCCGGTGAATCATAGGAAACGCTTTGGATCTGCACCTGCCCGTCGCTGCCGATCTGCACGAGGATGGGCGTGACGGGGTCGGTCTGGTTCGTCGCCGCGCGCCCGCTGGGCAGGTTGATGCCCAGCTCCTTCTCCGTCCGCTGGATGCCGGCGGAGGCCATGAAAAAGAGCATGAGCACGAAGACCACGTCCACCATCGGCGCGATCTGGAAGCCCATGTCGCCGTCCTCAGATCCGATGCTGCCGGCCATAAAAAGAAGGGGTGAAGGTTGAAGGCGGAGGAAAGGGGAACAGCGTTGCCGGCGAAACTCCGCCTTTCACCATTCATCCTTTGTCTTCACACTGGGTTTGTCCACGACGGAGAAGGTCACGTTGACCACGCCCGCCCCGGCGGCGGCGGCCATGATGGCGCGGGTGAAGGCGTAGCGGGTCGCCTTGTCGGCGCGCAGGAGCACGCGGGTCCGCGGGTTCTCGGCCAGGCGGGCTTTGAGCAAGGGGACGATGTCGGCGGGACTCGCGTAGGGTCGCTCGTCAATGGTGATGCCGCCGAGGTCCGCGGCGGTGTTCCAATTCACGTTGATGACGACCTGACCCTTGCTCTTGGTCTTGTCCTGCGCGTCGGCGCCGACGGGCAGCTCGATGCCCTTGGTGGATTGCAGCACCTCGGTGGAGGCGATGGACATGAAGAACACCAGCAGCACTAGGAGCACGTCGATCATCGGCGCGATCTGGAAGTCCGGGTCCTCCTCCGGCAGCGCGCGCACCGCGAACTTGCGGGCGCGGTGCCTGGCTTGGGCGCGTTCAGCGGACATGGGGGCGGGAGGGGGGAGAAATGACGAAGCCCGAAGGAATGACGAAGGGTAACGGTTCGGGCCTTGGGGCTTGAGACTTTCTTCTGGTTTCTGGCTTCGTCATTCCGCGCGGAGCGCGGTCACCGGTTCCAGTCTAAGGCCGCGCCGCACGCTGGGCAGGGGCTCTGGCCGGCGTTGATGGGGGCGTTGCAGACGGGGCAGTTGGTCGTCAGGGCCATCGAGACGCGGCGGGACAGGGGGGCTTCCTCCAGTTGACCGCCCTGGCCGGAGGAGAAGTTCTCGCCGACGCGCAGGCCGGCGAGCTCGTCGAAGGGGACCTCCTCGATGAGGCCGTTGAGGCGGTCCTCGGCGGCGACGATGGCCGTCTGGGTCTTGGAGCGGAAGACGTAATAGAAGATGAAGGCCGGGATGGCGATGAACAGGCCGCTGGCGGTTGCCAGGAGCACCTCGCCGATGGCGCCGGCCAGGGCGCGTGGGTCGCCGATGCCGGAGCGGCCCAACGTGGCGAAGGCTTTGATCATCCCGATGACCGTTCCCAGGAGGCCGATCATGGGGGAAACGACGCCGATGACGGACAGGTAGGAGTTGCGCGTGCGTAAGATGGTGGCCTCGCGCAGACCGTGCTCGGCCAGGGCGTCCTCGACGGCGTCCTTGCCGCGGCCGAGGCGTTCCAGGCCGGCTTTGAGCGTGTTGGCGAGGTAGTTGCGGTTGGCGTTGCAGGTTTCCCACGCCTCCTGGTAGTTGCCGGCGCCGATGGTCTGTTGGAGGGACTTGACCAGCGTGGGCGGCGCGAGGCGGTCGGGGCGCAGGGACAGGAAGTTTTGGATGACGAACGTGACCATGACCACGGAGGCCGCCAGGATCATGACCCAGATCATCACGCCCAGGGGACCCGTCTCCAGGATGGTCTGGAAGATGTTCTTCTCCGGGGCGGCGGGCACCCCGGCCCCGGCGGCCTCCTGACCGAAGGCGGCGGCGGGCGCCGCCAGGAAGAGGAGGCCGGCGAGGGCAGACGGCAACCGGCGGAACTTCGGGGCGGGGTTCATGGGAGGGCGCGACAACCAGGGGCATCCATGCTGGGGGGAGGGCGGACCGTCAAGGACCGAGGCACGCGGGCGGGCCAAGGATGATAAGGTGAAAAAGGGGCTTAGGAGGCGGCAGGAGGTAAGGCGGCTAACCCCCAAGCCGCCGCCGTTAGCGCTGGCGGCACGCCCTCCCGCGGCGGCTTAGGGATGAGCCGCCCTACCTTGAACTCACGGCGCGATGAGCCCCGGATGCGCGGCGCGCAGGGTGTCGGCGGCTTTCTGGGCGGTGACGGCCGCGCGGCGGTCCTGGGCGGCGAAGAGCGTGGAGGCGCGCAGGTAGTTCTCCAGGGCCCCGGCGAAGTCGCCCGCGCCCTCTCGGATCTGGCCGAGGAGGAGGAACGTCTGGCCGTAGGCGGCGCCCTCGGCCCGCGAGACCCGCACCGGGTCCCGCAGGGCGTTGGCGGCGAGGGGTTCGAGGAGTTGGCGGGCGCCGGCGGGATTCTGGCGGGCCAAGAGCAGCCGGGCCTGACCGACGCTGGCGCGGGCGGTGGAGCCGCCGGCCGCGGTGCCGTAGAGCCGCCGCAAGTCGTTGTAGGCGGCCTCCGCGCGGGGTAGGTCGTTCTTCTCGACGTAGAGGTCGCCCAGCAGCCCGAGGGCCGCCCGCGCCCAATCCGTCGGCAGCCCGCGGAAACCCTCCGCCACCGGGCGCACGGCGGCGAGAGCGCGGTCAAATTCCCCCTTCTCGGAGGCGGCCTGCGCGGCGGCCAGCCCGGCGGGAACGGGCATCTCGACGCTGGCGATGCGCTCCAGCGGGAAGCCGATGGCCCCGGCGTTGATCTCCACCTGCACCTGCCCGTCGCGCACGCCGAGGACGCGGCCGACCTGCGTTTCCCCCGTCCGCATCACGATCCGGTCCGGGGCGGCCGCGGCCGCCGGGCCCTGGGCGGGGGCGGGCCGGAGCGGGAGCCCGAGCAGGAACAGGGCGGCGGCCGCGAGGCGGAGGGGAACAGGCATCGCGGCGCGAACATGGGGAGCCGACCCGCAAAAATCAACTGCCGGCGCGCGGGGGCCGTGTGCTAGGTTGGCCGCCCTTTTCCACCGCCCCACCCCCCCCCTTCCTTTCCCCCTTTCCCGCTTATGATGGCTGACCTGATGCGCCGCAACCAGCGATGGGTGATGATCATCGTCTCGCTGGTCGTCATCATCTCGTTCATCGGCTTTTACAGCTCGCGCACCGGCCAGGTCGGCCGCGGCGGCCCGGGGGAGGACGCCGTGGTGGCCCGGCTCTACGACCGGCCCGTGACCCGCGGGCAGCTCGAGCGCACGGCCCGGCAGTTCCAGACGGCCTTTGAACTCGGGCTGCCGAACTTCACCCGCCAGGAGTTCAGCGGCGACCGGCAGAACTTTGTCTGGAACCTGCTGGTCGTCCGCCGGGAGGCCGAGAGCATGGGCTTCCGCCCCTCCGACGAGGAGGTCGTCGAGGCCATCAAGAAGGTGCCCCTGTTCCAGGCTGAGGGCGGCCGGGGCTTCGACCCGGCCAAGTATGCGCGCTTCGTGGAAAACCGCCTCGGCCCCCGTGGGTTCTCCCAGCGCGAGTTGGAGGACCTCGTGCGCGCCGACCTGGAGATCGGCCGCGTCTCCGACCTGCTGACCGCCACGGTCGTCGTCCCGCCGGACGAGGTGAAGGCGGACTACGAGATGGTCTTCACCAAGACCAACGCCAGCGTGATCCGCCTCAAAGCGGCCGACCTCGCCAGAGCGGTCGAGGTCAAGGAGGAGGACATCGCCAAGTATTACCACGAGGAGAAGGACCACCTGCTCGACCCCGAACGCCGGCGCGTGGCCTTCGTGGCGTTCACCCTCAACGACGAGCAGAAGAAACTCCCCGCGGTCGAGCGCACGGCCCTCAAGCAGAAGCTGGCCAACCGCGCCGACGAGTTCACCCAGAAGATGCTGGAACCCGGCGCGGATTTCGCCCGGATCGCCGCCGCCTTCGAGCTGCCCATCAAGGAAACGCCCGAGTTTCCCAAAGCCAACGCCGGCCTCGCGCTCAAGGACCAGTCCATCCCGCTGGACGCCCTGGCCGACTTCGCCGCCACCGCGTTCCGGCTGACGGCCAAGGACCCGAACTCGGACGCCCTCGCCGGCCCGGACCAGGAGAGCTTCCTCGTCCAACACCTGCTCCACATCGTCCCCGCCCGCCCGCTGACCCTCGACGAAGCCCGGCCGAAGATCGTGGAGAGCCTCAAGAACACCCGCGCCCGCGAGAACCTCACCGCCGAGGCCGAGGCCATTCGGAAAACCCTGCTGGACGCCCTCGCCTCCCGCCAGAGCATCGCCGACGCCGCCAAGGCCGCCGGGCAGACCGCGACGGACCTGGCGCCGTTCACCCTGAGCGAGCCGCCCTACAACATCCAGGACGCTGACCTGATCATCGAAAAGGTCGCCGCGCTCAACGCCGGGGAACTGTCCACTTTACAGACGACGCCGGAGGGCGGCCTGTTCGTCTATGTCCGCGGCCGGGAGCCGATCAACGAGGCGGACTGGGAGAAGCAGCGGCCGACGCTGATGACCCAGCAGAGGCTCGGCCGGGAGCGCGTGGCCTTCGCGGAATGGCTGCGGGCGGCGCGCGAGGGCGCGGGGTTAAACTTCAACGGGTTGGCCGAGGGTTGAGCGTCGTCGCCGTTATGGAGGACCTGGAGGAAACCTTTGACGACGGGAACGCCCACCTTGCGCTGGGCGAGTTGGACGAAGCCGCCGCCAAATACCGCGCCTGCGTGGAGGCCGACCCGGCGTTCTTCGACGGCTGGCACGCCCTCGGCATGGCGCTGATGAAGCTCGGCCGCTACCCGGAGGCCATCGCGGCGGGGCTGCGGACCGTTGAGCTGCGCCCCAACGACCAGCTCGCGTGGTCGAGCCTGAGCCTGTTCTACGTCCGCAACGACCAGATCCCGGAGGCCGAGAGCGCCGGGGCCAAGGCGCGCATCCTCGGCTGGGGCGGCAAGGTGTTAAAGGAGGACGGCTCGCGGCCGTTGGATAACCTCACGAAACCATGAACTTGCTCCGCCTCATCCTGCCGCCGCTCGCCCTCCTCGCCACCGTCACCCTGCGCGCCGCCCCACCGCACCCGGCGACGGTCCTCGTCGGCGCGGGGGCGGAGGCGTTGGCCAACGAGGAGCGGGCCTTTGCGCGGACCGCCGTGGAAAAGGGGGTCGTGGCCGCCTGGACGGCCTACTTTGCGCCGGAGGCCGTCCAGCTTGCCGCGAACCAGGCCCCGGTCCACGGGCTGCCGGCCATCACGGCCTGGCTGCAGACCGTCGGGATGGCCGCGCCGGGGGCTACGCTGGACTGGTGGCCGTTGCACGCGGAGGTCGCCGCCGACGGGTCCCTCGGCTACACCTTTGGCGAATGGGAATTCCGGCTCAAGGACGCCGCCGCTGACGCCCGGCCCCTGACGCGCGGCAAGTTTGCTTCGGTCTGGAAGCGGCAGGCGGACGGCGCCTGGAAGGTCATCCTGGACGTGGGGAACGAATATCCCGAACCAAAGTCCTAGGGCTTCGCCCGGCCAGGCTCGTTTGGTGTTGTCTATGAAGGATACTTATTTCTTAACCACGGCGATTGATTACACCAACGCCGCGCCGCACATCGGCCATGCCTACGAGAAAACTCTGGCCGACGTGTTGGCCCGCTACGCCCGGCTGCGCGGCGAGAAAGTCTATTTCCTGACGGGCGTGGACCAACACGGGCAGAAAGTCCAGCAATCCGCCGAGAAGGAGGGCGTCGCCCCGCGCGAGTTCGCGGAGCGCAACACGGACTTGTTCCGGGACTTCTACCGCAAGATGGACGTTTCCTACGACGGCTGGGCGGCCACGACCGACCCGCGGCACGTCCGCGTCGTCCAGCGCGTGCTGCAAAGTTTATTCGCGCAGAAGCAAATCTATAAGGCCCGCTACGAGGGCCACTACAGCGTCCGGCAGGAACAGTTTCTTACCGACAAGGAACGCAACGACGCGGGCGAGTTCGGTCCCGAGTGGGGCGAGGTCGTTTACCTGGAGGAGGAGAACTACTATTTCAAGCTCTCCGAACACCGCGATTGGCTCATCGAGTTCCTGGAAACCAACGAGCGTTTCATCACGCCGCGCTTCCGCGCCGCCGACGTGCTCAACGCCGCGCACAAGATTACCGGGGACCTTTGCATCTCCCGGCCGAAGGAGCGGCTCGCGTGGGGCATCGAGCTGCCGTTTGACGACCAATACGTCACCTACGTCTGGTTCGACGCCCTCCTGAACTACGCCTCGTTCGCCGGTTTCTACGACGACGTGAGCGAGATCCCCCCGCGCTCGGGCCTGCCGGAGTTGAGCAAGCTCTGGCCGCCGGACGCGCAGGTCATCGGCAAGGACATCCTCGTGCCCGCGCACGGCATTTACTGGCCGGCGATGCTGCACGCGATGGGCTGCGCCGACGACCAGATGCCGCGCCTGCTGGTGCACGGCTGGTGGAACGTCGGCGGGGCGAAGATGAGCAAGTCCACGGGCAACGCCGTGGACCCGGACGCCCTGGCCGACCGGTTCGGCGCCGAAACGCTGCGCTACTACCTCATGCGCGAGATCGTCACGGGGCAGGACGCGGACTTTTCCGAGGACCGCCTGTTGTCCATCTACGAGAGCGAGCTGGCCAACGGCGTGGGCAACCTGCTCAACCGCACCCTCAACATGGCCGGCCGCTACCGCGCGGGCCGCCTGGCCGCCGTCGCCGGCGACCCCGACCTGCCGGAACTCGGGCAACTGCGAAAAGCTCACGCCGCGACCATCACGGCCTACGGCGACGCCATGAACGACTCCCAACCCCGCGCGGCGCTGGAAGCCCTGCGCGAGCTGACGGCTGCCGCCAACCGGCTCATTGACGCCTCCGCCCCGTTCAAACTAGCCAAGCTCAAGGACGACGAAGTCGCCCAACGCCGCGTGGACGTGGTGCTCGCCGCCTGCGCCGAGACCTGCCGCACCCTGGCGCTCCTGCTGGCACCCGTGTTGCCGGTGGCCTCGGGCAAGATGCTCGCCCAGTTGAACTACGCGCCGCCCGCCGGCGAAGACGGCCTCGCCCAAGCCGCGGCCTGGGGCGCGCTGGGGGAGGGGCACACGGTCAACGCGCCCACGCCGGTGTGTAGGCCATTGGGGGGGGGCCAGCGCGTGCAGCCGTACCCGCCCGACGCCAAGCCGCGCTGCCAGGTCTT
>CAXTFX010000015.1:0-4039 GCA_964243185.1 uncultured Chthoniobacterales bacterium | reverse complement strand
CCTCCAGCGCACCGACGAAGGTTTTTCTCCAATTCACTGGCCAAGCGCGGCCACCCCGCTCCCGCTCAACGGCCGCAACGTCGCCGACCCGAAGCTCGCCCGCACCAGCGCGGCGGCGCGGCGGTCCTCGCTCGGGTAGCCGGCCCACATCGTCCAGGCCACCGGACCGGCCGGGTCGTCGAAGGTCAGGCCCTCGACCGTCAACCCCTTGCCGCTGGCCAGCCGGGCGTGGACCACGGTGTGCACGGCGGCGTCCCCCCCGGCGCCGGGCAGCGCCAGCGGCTCGTCGGTCGCGTCCAGGAGCGCGGCGCCCGCGGCCCGGCAGATGGCGGCGGCCTGGTCGTGGGCGAGGTCAGCCGCGTCGGGGTGCCGGGCGCGGGGATCAAAGACGCGCGTCAACTCGAAGCGCAGCCCGTCGGGGTCCTGGCCGCGGGCGCGGGCGAGGTCGGGGCGGCCCCCCTGGCGGGCGGCCTGGCGCAGGGCGACGGGCACGCGCACCTCCAGCCGGTCCTGAACGTAGGCGAAGAGCCCATTGGCGTCCGGCCGCGCCGCCGTGAGCAGCGGGGCCGCGGTTTGGGCCGCGGCGGCGGCCGTGGGGGCGGCGGCGGGCGGGCGGGGCGGTTGGCCGTTTCCCCAACGTTCCCAGCCCCAGGCGCCCGCGAGCCACAGGGCCAGCGTGGCGAGGATTTCGACCCGCGTGGACCACGGCATCGGCCGGCCCCAGCGCAGCCGCCAGCGGTAGCGCGAGCGCCGGCGCGGCGACGACCGGGCGGGCGCGGCGACGACCACAATCGGTTGGTCTGGTCCAGCTTCCATGTTTTTTGCGCTCCTTCCGCCGCTCCGCCTCAGACCTGCCACGTCACGGGCACCCGCTGCCGGCGGGCGAAGCGGTCGTGGTAGAAAAGTTCGCCCTGCCGGCAGCCGTGCTCGTGGATCATCTTGGTGACCTTCACGTCCAGGCAACAGTATTCGGCGATGTCCATGAGCCGACCCTGGCGCCACCACTTGATGGCGTCCAGCCCCTCCGCGCTCTTGCCGACGCCGAGGGTGGCCTGGGCGAGCGATTCGAGCTTGAGGCGGTGGCCGAGGTTTTTCTCCACGTCCACCATCAGGTCGAGGGTGAGCAGTTGGCCGGGCAGGTCGAGGATGGTGTAGCCCATGAGCACCTCGTAGTCGAAGTTGACCACGTTGTAGCCGACCACGAGGTCCGCCCGGCACAGCTCGGCGACGAGGGCGTCCACGGTGCGTTCCGTGTAGATGCGGTATTCGCCCGTCCGGGTGGAGAAGGTGACGCCCAGGCTCATGCCCATGTCGCGCTTCTTGTCCCAGCCGCCGACGTCGTTCGCCGTGCGCTGGGTTTCCAGGTCGAAATAGACAACGTTCTTACCGTGCATCGCCGGGGCGGATTAAACGGCAGGCGGGGAGAAATGGCGAGGGAAAAGAACCACTGGCGCCGACCCGCGCGGCCCCCGGCAGGGGCGAGCGGAAAGGTTTTCCCCGCGTTGGCACCTGGGGCTACTTTCCGGGCACCGCTCCGCGGCTGCCACCGGGGCGTGCGTCCCTCTTCACCATGATTTCCTCCGTCCTTTCCGCCGTCCTCGTCGCCGCGGGGAGCAGCCGGCGCATGGGGCTTGATAAACTTACCGCCCCGCTCGCCGGTCGGCCGGTGGCGGCGTGGGCGGCGGCGGCGTTCGCGGGGTGCGCGGGGGTCGGCGAAATCGTCGTCGTGACCGCGGCGGGGCGGGAGGGGGAGTTTCGGGTCCTGCTCGCCGGGCTGACCAAGGTCCGCGCCGTCGTTCCCGGCGGGTCGGCGCGGCACCTGTCGGTCTGGGAGGGACTGCGGGCCGTGGACCCGGCGGCGGAGTTCGTCGCCGTGCACGACGCCGCCCGGCCGCTGGTGACGCCGGGGCTCATCGCCCGCTGCCTGGCCCGCGCGCGAGAAACCGGCGCGGCGGCGGCGGCCTCGCCCGTCGCGGACACCCTCAAGCGCGCGGACCCGGCGACGGGACTGGTCAACGGCGCCGTGGACCGGGCGGACCTCTGGGCGATGGGCACGCCGCAGGTCTTCCGCGCGGACCTGCTGCGCCGGGCTTACGAGAGCGTGCTCGCGGCGGGGGAAACGGTCACGGACGAGGTTTCGGCCGTCGAGCGACTCGGGGCGCCGGTGGCCCTGGTGGACACGGGGGAGGAGGCCAACTTCAAGATCACCTACCCGCGCGACCTCGCCTTGGCGCGGCTGGTGTTAGCGGGGCGGACGCGCGGCGCACGGAATGACGAATGACGAATGACGAAGGACAAATGACGTAGGAAGTTAAAGCCCCGAATCTGGGGTTGCCCACTTTCCTTCGATCATTTGGTCATTGGTCATTTTCCTCCCATGCCCCTCGCCACCTATCACCTTGCGACCTTGCCCAACGGCGTCCGCGTCGCCGCCGCCGAGATGCCGCAGATGGAAAGCGTCGCCGTCGGGCTCTGGGCGGCGGTGGGCAGCCGGCACGAGGCGGCGGCGCGCAACGGCGCGGCCCATTTCCTCGAGCACATGCTGTTCAAAGGCACGGCGCGGCGCTCGGCGCGGGCGCTCTCGCGGGCGGTGGAGGGCGTCGGCGGGGAGCTGAACGCCTTCACCGGCGAGGAACACACCTGTTACTACGCCCGCGCGGCGGCCGAACACTTGGAACGGCTGGGCGACGTGCTGGCCGACATGGTGCTGCGTTCCCGGTTCCCGAAGGCGGAAACCGAGCGCGAGCGGGAGGTCATCCTGGAGGAGATCGCGATGGTGGCCGACCAGCCGGCGCAGCGCGTGGAGGACGCCCTGGCCGCCGCCAGCTTCCCGGAGCACCCGCTCGGCCGGCCGCTGTCGGGGACGGCGGAAACCGTCGCGGGCCTGTCGCGCGAGACGCTGGTGGGCTTCTGGCAGGCCGGCTACCACGCGCGCACCCTGGTCCTCTCCGTGGCGGGCCGGGTGACGCACTCGGAAGTGTTAACCAAGCTCGGTCCGATGCTGGCGGAGGCCCCGTCGGGCCGGCGGACCCCCCGGTTCGCGCGCTGGCGGCCGGCCCCGGCGCGGGCGGTCATCGAGCGGCAGGAGGGCGAGCAGGTCCAGGTCGCGCTGGGCTTCCCCGCGCCGGGCCGTTTGGAGGGGGGCCGGTTCGCGGCGCGGGTCGTCTCCGCGCTCCTGGGTGAGAGCATGGGCTCGCGGCTGTTCCAGTCGTTACGCGAGCGCCGCGGCCTGTGCTACAGCGTGCAGAGCGCGACAGACGCCCTGGCCGAGACGGGGCTGTTCTCCATCGGCCTCGGCCTGGAGGCCGGGAAGGTGCGGGCCGCGCTCGGGCTGATCGGCAAGGAGCTAACGGCCATCTGCGAGAAACCCGTCCCCGCCCGCGAACTCAAGGAGGCGAAGGACTACCTCGTTGGCCAGCACCGCCTCGGGTTGGAGGGCACGGGCAGCCAGATGACGTTCGTGGGCGAATGCCTGCTGGGCTACGGCCGCTTGGTGGACCCGGACGAGGCCCGGCGGGCGCTGGAGGGCGTCACGGGCGCCGAGGTGCAGGCCGCGGCGCGGGCGATGTTCGCGGGACCGCCGCCGGCCCTGGCGCTGGTCGGGCCGGTGGAGGCGGGCGAGGCGGAATTACGCGGGTGGCTGGGGCGGTGAACGGGCCGGAGTTTTGTCCGTAGATTACGCAGGTTATCGCAGATTTTTAGGAAGGGTTTCGGAGTTTCGGAGGTGGACGCCGTCTGCCTTTTTCCACCCGAGAAATCTGCGTCTAATCTGCGTAATCGGCGGAGAAAACGCCGGCCGCTCGCAGCAATTTCCCCGCGAACTCGGCCGCGTCCGCCGCGCCCCGGGGGCCGACGCGGAAGGTCGCCACCGGGATGCCGGCGGGCATCTGGACGATGCTCAACAACGAATCCAGCCCGTTCAGCGCCCGGGACCGCGCGGGCACGCCGAGCACGGGCAGCTCCGTCAGCGCCGCCGCCATCCCCGGCAGGTGCGCGGCGCCGCCGGCCCCGGCGATGAGGCAGCGCAGGCCCCGCGCGG
>CAXTFX010000014.1:0-24146 GCA_964243185.1 uncultured Chthoniobacterales bacterium | reverse complement strand
GCCGTTTTTCGAGCTGGCCCGCCGGAAACTGCGCTGGAGCGGCGGCAGCGGCGGCCAACCCTGACCCAACATTGGAATTGATGTGCGGTGGACTAAGTTGAGTCTGTTTTCGGGTGGATGGTATTTGGCTCACCTTGAACTGCATACGGAGTCTTCACGGGTTTTGGCAAGCATCATGGACCGAGCTTGCTTCCGCTGTCCATGGGGAGCAAACCCGGTCCGATAATGGCCACCCGGACGAAATAAGCGGTCCGTCGTGGGCCAGTGGGAAGTGAATCCGATCCGTTGGCGGCCATCGAAGAAGATGCCGTTCGCGGCGGGTTTAAGACGCCTCGAAATTGAACTCTCCGGTTTGTTGACCGTTCCGTTCGCCCGGCGCTGGTTCGGCTCGCGCCCATTGCTCGATCACCTCGTTGGCAAATTGGCGAACCGCTCCAAGTAGCGTGGCGTGCTCGGCGGAGTCATCCTGTCGGTGAGCTTTCTCCACGAGTTCGGCGAGCTGGCGATGTTCGCGGTCGCCCACCCGGTAAGGCGGCAGGCGCATATGTTTGAAGATGTCGCCGACCTTAGAGTCAATCTGGCTCCACCCACTGAGCGCGCGCCGCCCCGAGGCTCTTTTTTCCGGCCCCGGGGCGGTTTTTGATCTGAATTGGCCCCCCGGCCGCCCCCGTGCCGACGATGGAAACGAAGTAAACGCCGTTGAGGTCCGTGGTGATCCCCTTGCGGCCCTCCACCCAAACTTCCTCGCGGAAGGTAGAGATCGCCCGCAGCGTCTCGAACCTGCCCGGCGGCAGGATCGCCCAGGGCGAACCTTTATCCTGAACGGGGTTGGCCTCGCGCTCCTCGGAAACCAACCTGTCCAGCACCTCGGTCAGCTTCAGCGTGGGAGGGATGGTGCGGCTCTGGCCCGGTTGGGCGTTCCACACGGTGTAGGGCACGGGGTAAACGGGAGCAGCGTCGGATTTCTGGAAGACCGCGACGGCGGTTTTGTTCGCGGCGTCCGGGAACGGTTTGAGCCGCTGGAGGTCGTCCACCTCCAGCGGGGTCAGGTAGGTGTCGCCCTGGATGCGAAAATTGCGGAAGCCGGCGGAGGAGGGGGTCTGGAAGACGGCCTGGGTGATGATGAACGCCAGCTTGCCGCCCGCCTTGAGCCACTTGTCGGCTACGGTGTAGGTAATCATGGCCGAGACGTCCAACTCATTGCCGCCATGATGCTTCGTCTTGGAGAAGATGTCGTATTGCTCGCAGGTCGGTTTGACCCGCTGCCGGTAGAGGGCGGGCAGGCGCGACCAGCGCACCCACGGGGGATTGCCGACCACCAGGTCGAACTCCCCGGCCGTGGCCGACCAGAAGAAGTTCCGCACGATGCGGAACCAGATGCCGTTCCAGTTCTGGCGGTGAAGACCGAGCACCCGCTCGTAGGTGGCCCGCAACGGCTTCTCCTGCGGCTTCTCCTCCTGCTGGTTGAGCGCCCCCCCGCGCCCGCATCATCCCGAGCACGTCGTCAAAGGTCGCTTAGTCGGCCACCATCTCCCCCATGATCTCCAACACCGCGTCCAGCCGGGCGCGGTCGAAGGCCAGGGTGACGGGCAAGGTAATTTCGAGGTCCGACTTCGGACCCCCGATGGCATAGACGACGACCTTCTTGCCCGTGGCGGGATCGGGTGCGGGCGAGTAGATGGACTCGGCCAGGAGCACGGGCAGTTCGATCTCCTTGCCCGGGGCTTGGGCCATCAGGTCGGCCACCTCCATGAGAAAGTTGACCCGCGCGGTCTGCACCGCCAGGGGGTTGAGGTCAAAGCCCCACACCTCGTCACAGAGTCGGTCCAGCAACTCGCCGGCGGGCATCCTCGCCGCCTCGGCCGCTTCGCGCTTGCGGCGGATCAGTTCGATGAGGAACGCGCCGGAGCCGCAGGTCGGGTCCAGGCAGCGCGGCCCGAGCCAGTCCGCGGGGGCAACTTTGTTGACGGTGAACTCAGCCAGCCAGTCCGGGGTGTAGAACTCGCCCAGGCTTTTGCGGAAGGTCTCGGGCACGAGGTCCTGATAGAAGTCCCGCAGGGTGTCGCGCTGGCGTCCCAGGCGGTCGGTCCGGTGAAGGGCCAGCTTGCCCAGCACCTCCTCGAGCGCGGCCGTCAAATCGTCCCGGTAGTCGGGCAGGGGGGCGACATCCAGGTGCCAGGAGAAGATGGCCTCCTCGACAAAGCCGCGGATGGAAGCTCCCCGGAACAGGTCGCCCCGTTTGATTTGCTCTTCCAGGAACTTCGTCAGATCGCCGGCCTCCCCGAAACCGCACATCGTCAGGGCCGGGTCCGGCTGGCCGGTCAGGTTGTGGGCGGCCACCACCTCGGCCGCCAGGAGCTTGATCAGGAGCGAGTTGTAGGTGTGGATGACGAAGAGCCGCCCGGGGATGGCGAGCTCGGCGGGGCCGTTCCAAGCGAAGCGCAACGTAACGTCAATCGCCCTCTTCTGTTCGCCGGAGAGGTCGGCCACCTGCCCGTATAGCTCCTTCCACTCCTCGAAGAGCATCCTGATCTTCGAGGGTGCCCCGCGGTTCAGCGCCTCGGCCAGCGCGTCGGAAAGAATTCGCATGACTCCGATGGCCGCCTTGGCGTTGTGCCCGAAATCCTCGATCAGGTTCTGGGCAGTGACGTAGCGGCGGGAGTTGCCCAGAAGCGCGTCCACGACCATCCCGAAGGCGTGCTCGTCCGCGGGCAGGAGGGGGCCGGGGTGGATGACGCCGCCCCGAACCTGCGCGAAGGCGACGTGCGCCCCGTCAATGGCGATGCCGATGTAGTCTGACTCGTCGGTGCTCTTGTCGGCTGCGTCCTTGCGGATGTCGCGCAGCAGCCGATCCCGGGTGGCCTCCTTGAACTTGGCGCTGTCGGGGCTGCCCTTGAAGAACCCGGCGTCCTTGAACTCGATGAACACGTTGTTGTGGCTCGTGTCCACCCGCCCTCGCTCCGCGTGGAGCGTCAACCCGGTGGCCGAGCGCAGCGCGATCAGCCACTCGGTGCGGACTTCCTCCTCGTTGTGGTAGTGGCCCCAGCGTTCCTGAAGGGTGGCGAAAGCGTCCGAAACCGAGGCTGTGGAGATGACGAAATTTTTTCCGTTGGCGCGGGGGGTTTTGCCATGCGCGCAGTGATAGCGGGATTTGCCGCGAAGTGCCAAGCGCCACCAGCGCCATCCAGACGCCATCAGCGCCATCCAAAAGAAAAGCGAGTTCTTAGACCGTGCCTCGATTGCAGAGGGGAGTTGCTTCGCTGGACGAAAAACGTGGGGGCTAAATCCAGTCCGTATTCGACCAGTTCGCGCTCGGACCGGATTTAGTTCACCGGACAGATAACACGGCACTCAATATCCTCGAAGAACGGCCCGCACCTATAACATAAGAGAATAAACATAATCATAAGTTCAGTTGTTGGCCCCGCCCCTTCCTCAGCTTCTCTCTGACCGGGGTCCGGCGGAGTAAAGTAGGCAAGTTCTCGCAGACGGTGTGAAATGGCCTAATCAAGCGGAATTATCACGCAGGAGACTGAATGTGCAGAACTTATGTAGCGTGAGAGCTGGAGACGGAGGTTTGTCGAAATTCGAGGGCTTTGGGGGATGTTTCGCAGAGGTTTGATAGGATTTCGGGGGGTTGAGGTCCGTGGCGGGGGGTTTGCAGCCGTGCTGCACAGCCGGTTCCGGCGGCTTGCACGGGATCTGCATGGGCTCTGCCAGCTTGGACTGGAATGACCCATTGAGCGGCGAGTCAGCGCTCCCGGTGCTCAGGGGGCGTGAAGGGAAGACCGAGAGCGTCAAAAATGTCCTCCTCCCTCGCGCTGGCGATGTTCGCGCCCGCCCGGTCGTAAACGCCCCAGGTCGGATTCCAGACCAAGCCGCGGCGCTTGGCGGCCTCAACCAGGAAGACGTTGTGCCCGGCGCTGCCGGTGCGGCAGAACAGCAGGCTGCCGAAGTTGGCCGGGCGCTGCCGGCCGAGGGGGGCGCCGAAGATGTCGCGCTCCACCGGCGCGCCGTCGTGGGCGAACCAGAGGTCGAGCTGGGTGCCGTCGGCCATCCGGGCCACCAGGTATTGGTCGCCGCACTTCTCCAGCCGGCAGCGGGCGGTGACGCGCGCCTCGATGGCCTTGCGGGAACTGGCTACCAGCACCAGGTCGATGTCGCCGACCTGCGGCCGCTGCCGGCGGATGGAGCCGGCGACCTCGATGCGCGAGCAGAAAGGGGCCAGCTCGGCGGCGACCCTGGCGGCGATCTTGGTGGCGCGGGCGAGGGGGATCATGGCGCGTAGATCATCGTCGCCAGCGGACTGGCCACCCGCGCGGCGTGGGCGTGCAGGTAGCCGGCGGTGGTGTCCAAGGAGACGTGGCCGAGCGCGGCCTGCACGTCGTGGATGCCGGCGCCGCGGTCCATCGCGTGCGTGGCGTAGGCGTGGCGCAGGACGTGCGGGGTGACGACGGTGTCCAGGCCCAGGCCGGTGGCGGCGGCCTTGACGGCGCGCTGGACGTTGGCCACCTCGTCGACCGACACCTTCACCAACGGCGCCGCCAACCCCCTGGCGCTGGTGGACACCGGCGATCGAAGCGCCTCCTTAAAAATGAATGAAGATCACGCTCGCCGGCTACGTCCTGGCGGATTCCTCCGCCGGCATCTACGCGCAATCCAAGTCCCTCAACGGGCAGATCATCGTGGACCCCGTGGACCTGGTGGGCGCCAGCCAGCGGCGGCACTACGCGCGGGGCAACGCGGCGACGACCTACCAGTTCACCTCGTGGTGGACCTTCGCGAGCACGGCCGACTCGCACGACTTCGCCCTGGGGGTGCGCGGGGCGGTGCCCACGTCCGGCCCGCTGGTCGTGCACCAGGCGGGCGCGGCGGCGGGCCGGCCCCCGGCCACGATGGCGCGCGCGGTGCTGGCCAGCGTCGTGCCCACGTTCTTGGGCCGGACGACGGCGGTGGACTGGACGGTGCAGGGCGGCCTCTTCGCGCCCGGCGTGGCCCTGGTGCTGCCCGGCGGCGACCTGGGGCCGCCAGCCGTTGACGAGATGCGTGGCACGACCCCCATCGCCGACACGGCCGAGAGCGTCGCCGTGGTGTTCCCGACCGCGTTCGTGGCAGCCCCCGTCGTCACCGGGCTGGTGATCCAGCGGCCCCCCGAGGGCGAAGCGGTGCTCGTGGACGGCCTGTCCGCCGTGTCCGGTGCCGGGTTCACGGCCGACCTCTCCGCGCCGGTCTCCGGGGCGGGCTACGTCCTACATTGGAGCGCCCACTTACCCACCTAACCATGCCCGCGGAGCGCATCAAGAACCTGCACCTGACCGGGGCCGACAACCGCTTGTCCGGCGCCAACGGCAAGCTCACCGCCGACGCGGGGACCACCGTGGACCTCTCCGCGGCGACGGTGCTGCTGCCGGCGGGCGCGGCCTCGGGACTGCCGGGCGGGGGCACGGCCGGGCAGGTGCTCACGGTGCTGGCGGGCGGCACGCTGGGATGGGTGACGCCCTCGGGCGGCACCGGCGGCGGTGGCGGCACCGGCGCCACCCCCACCGTGGCCACCGGCACGCCGTTCAGCTCGTCGGACTACAACGCGACCTACGCCAAGGGGCGGGCGTTCGACCACGACCCCGCAACGGCGTGGAACAGCCAGGTGGCGGCGGCGGGGGAGTTCATCGGCCTGGACCTCGTGACTCCGCGACAGGTGGTTTCCGCCCGCGCCTTCCCGCTCTCGCCCACCTTCGCGGCCCGCTTGGCGGGGGCCGTCTTCCAGGGGAGCGCCTCGATGTCGGGGCCTTGGACGAACCTTGGGACGATCACCTCCAGCCCGGCGGGGAGCGACTGGTCGAGTGTCAGCGTGACGGACGCGGGAACCTACCGGTTCGTGCGCTTGTATTTCGTCGTCAACGACTACGCCGTCGTGGCGGAGGTCGAATTCACCGTGTTGGTGTGACCTGAGCCTCCCGTGGCCGACCAGACCGTCAACCTGCAGATCGCCACGGCCTACGACGGCCGCGGGGCCGACGCGGCCAGGCAGGGGCTCGGCCAGCTCACCACCTCGGAGACCGCCGCCACCCGCGCCGCCGACACCCTCGGCCGCGCCGACGCCACGCCCCAGGTGGACGCGGCCGCCGAGCAGAAGCTCCACCGCCTGACCCAGGCCGCCGACGAGCTGCTCGCCAGCCTGCGGCTCGGGGTGGGCATCGACCTGGGCGGGCGCATCGTCGCCGCGGTGGCCGCCCTGCCCGCCGCCTTCCAGGCGGCCACCCAGCGCGGCCTGGAGTTCAACGCGACCGTGGAGAGCGCCCAGCTCGGCGTCGCCGCCATCCTGCGCCAGTTCCGGCCCGAGCAATTCGCCACCGTCGGCGCCGCCCTCGGCACGGCCGGCGGGGTCATCGAGCAACTCAAGGTCAAGGCTACGGAAACGACGGCCACCTTCCAGGACCTCGCCCGCGCCTTCGCCGCCAACGCCGGGGCGGCCACCGCGGCGGGCGTGCCCATCGGTCAGCAGGCCGACCTGCTGGTGCTGGCCTCCAACGCCGTCGCCGGCCTGGGCATCTCCACCGACCAGCTCACCCAGGAATACCGCGCCCTGCTCACCGGTGAGATCGACGAGAACGCCCAGCTCGCCCGCACCCTGGGCATCACGCGGGAAACCATCGAAACCCAGAAGGCCCAGGGCAAGCTCGTCGAGTTCCTCACCACCCGGCTGGGCGCCTTCGGCGAGGCCGGCAAGCTGGCCGCCCAGACCTTTGCCGGCGCCCGGAGCAACCTGGGCGACGTCCTCGACCAGGTGCTCGGCGACGCCTCGGCCCCGGTGTTCGAGGAGCTGCGCAAGGATTACCTCGCCCTGGCCGACGAGCTCCGCAAACCCGAGGTGGCCGACGCGCTGCGCACCGTCGGCTTCGAGGTCGCCCACCTGGTCGAGAGCGGCGCGGCCCTGACCCGGTTCGCCCTGGAAAACTCCGGCGCCCTCCTGGCGCTCGCCCGCGGCACGGTCGCCTACGGCGCGGCCATCGCGGCGGTGCAGCTCGCCAGCCTCGTGCTCGGGCTCGCCGCCAAGGCGGCCGCCACCCGCACCGCCGCGGCGGCGACCGCGGCGGAGACGGCCGCCCTGGTCGCCAACACCGAGGCCACCGCCGCCAACGCCGCCGCCAAGGGCACGGCCGCCGGGGGCGCCGCGGGCGGGCTGGCCGGGGGCATCGCCTCCTTCTCCGGCCCCCTCACCCTCGCCGTCGCCCTGGGCACGGCCCTGAACGTGGCCATCGGTCAGTCGGCCGCGGACCTCGACGCCGCCGCCCGGCACGCCAACGACCTCGGCGCCGGCTTCGACCGGGCCAGGGGCAGCGCCGGCAGCCTGGTGGCCGCCGCCAGGAGCGAGACCGCCTACGTCGAGCGGCGCCTGGAGATCGAGAAGAACATCGCCGCCCTCCAGGCCGAGGTGAAGAAGAACACCACCGAGGTGCCCACCGACGCCTTCGGCGGCAAGCAGACGGTCACCAACCGGGCCGGCCAGGATGCCGCGCAACTCCTCCAGCTACAGCAGAAGAACCTGGACCTCCTCGACCGGGTCAAGCGCGGAGAACTCGATGTCTCCAACATCAGGGTCGAGGACGTCAACCTGCAACGCCTCCTCAACGATCTCACCGCCGAGCAGAACAAGCAGGCCAACACCCTGTCCGCGGCCCTCAACGACCGCCGGCTCGGGCAGGCGCCCCTGCTGGAGCAGGAAACCGCCCTGGCCGCCGCGCTGGATCGCCAGGTCAAGGGCGCCCGCGAGCGGCTGGGCCTGCTCGGGGTGGACCCCAAGAGCCTCGCCTCCCTGCGCAGCGCCAACGAGCTGGAGAAGCTCGGCGACAGCCTGCGCGGCAACGCCAAGATCAAGACCCTGGAGGAGGCCACCGCCCTCGCGCAGGTCGAGGACCGGCTCAAGGCCATCAACGAGCGGCTCAAGGAGCAGCGCCAGGCCGACGAGGAGGCCATCCGGGGGACGGTCGCCGCCGAGGGCAAACAGCTCACCGACCTACAGGCCCGCCGCCCGCAGATCGACCGGAGCGGCCCGGAGGGCAACCGGGAATACGTCGAGAGCCTGCGCACCGAGGAGGTCCTCACCCGCGGCCTCCGCGCCAACCTGGAGGGCCTGCGCGACATCCGCATCGCGGCCATCCCCGGCCTCACCGAGCAGATCGAGCAGCTCAAAGCCGCCAGGGAGGCGCTCCGGGGCGACGACTCCGAGGCGGCCGGCGCCCGGCGGGGCGATTTGAACCGGCAGATCGATTCCCGCCAGCGGCTGCCCGACTCCCTCGATGCCCTGCCGGTCGCCGGCCAGATGTTCCGTAACTTCCTCAACCCGGACACCCCGCCGGTCAACCCGGCCCCGAACGACCCGGTGGACTACGGCGCCACCGGCTACGGCGCCAGCGCCGCGGCCCCGCGGGTCCCGGCCGCCGAAGCCGCCGCCCAGGCCGCCGCCAAGCTGACCACGGCCTTGCAGAGCAGCCTGGAGCCCGTGGCCGCCAACCTCCTCACCGCCGCCGACGCCGTCCCCGGCCAGGTCGAGCCCATCGGCACCGGCCTCGCCCGGCTCGGCGACGCCTACACCAGGGGCTTTGGCGAGCTCGGCCAAACCGTCGCCGACCAGACCGCAGCCATCGGCGACCTGGCCGCCCTGAACGCGGACCTCAAGCGCGACGTCGCCGCCCTCCGGCGCCAGGTGGACAGCATCGCCAACGCCTGACGCCATGCCCGCCGATCCGCCCCCCCTCCGCTGGTTCCTGCGACGCTACGGCGCCAACGAAGAGAAGGTGGACTACACCTTCGAGGACCTCGGCATTGCCGGGGCCACCCAGGAGCTCGTCAACCAGGGGGTGGACACCTGCACGCTGCGCTTCGCCGGCTTGCGGCCGGCCGGGGTGGACCTGCTCGTGGCCGGAGGTTGGGCGACGGTGTTCGGCGGCAGCCTGGCGTGGTTCTCCGGCCGGGTCGCGCCCCCGCAGCGCGGGGCCGATGGCCGCTCGGAGCGCAGCGCCCTGGTGCTGCGCGGTCCCTGGTATGACCTCGGGCGGCACGTTTACATGGCGCCGGGGGCCTACATCGTGAACCCCCCGCAGGCCGGCGCGGACGGCGTCATCGCCTCGCTGCCCTTCGCCCCCGTGAAGGGCAGCGCCATCTCCTCCAACCTGCTGCTGGCCAAGGACCAGAACGGCACCCTCATCGACGGGATGCAGGTCGTGCGCCGGGCGCTGGCCTACGGCCTTAAAGCCGGGGCCTGGTTCCAGCTCGGCTCGCTCCCGGCCACGCTGCCCATCCCTGCCGAGGCCATCCGCGACCGCACGGTGGCCGACGTGCTCCGGTCGTGCGTGCGCTGGTCGCCCTCCCTGGCGGTGTTCTTCGACCACCGCACCCTGCCGCCGACCCTGCACATGGTCCCGCGCGCGGACCTGCCGGCGGTCTCCTTCGCCGCCGGGGACGAGGGCACGGTCGCCAACGTCGCCGTCAGCGCCCGGCCCGACCAGGTGATCCCAGGGGTCTGCGTGCAATACGTGCGCCAGTTCACCCAGCAGCCCCAAATCCAGATTGACGCCACGGCCGCCGCGCCGGTGGTGGTGGTGGCCCCCGTCAAGGCCCGGCCCGTCGTGGACCTGACCGGGACCTTCGTGCCCTCCAACGGGCCGGGCATCAACTCGGGCGATTCCCATTTCGTGCCCTCGACCAGCGATCCCGGCAGCGGGGGGTTCGGCACCGGCGCCTCCTTCGTGCGAGGCCCGGACGGACTCCAGAGCGTGAATGGGAGCGGAGGTTTTCGGCGCTACACCCCCAATTTCGTCAACGGCCAGCTCGTGGATAACGTCGGCTACCTCGCCGCCCCGCCGCCGGCCGCCACCGACCCGGCGCCCGCCGCGCCGACCGTGCCGCCGGCCAGCGTGAGCCAGGCCCCGGCGTTCATGTTTTCCTCCATCGAATACGAGGTGGCCGGCCTCCCTTTCCTCGCCACCGGAGAGATCGTCGCCAAGCTCGGCGCGCTGGTGCTCACCGTCGAGCTCGCCACCTCCCTGACGGGGAAGGAGATCACCCCGAAGACCAGCCCCTCGGTCCGTTTCTCTCCGGTCCGGGCGCCGTGCGGGGTGAGCGGCACACGGACACCGGCACCGAGGGCTACTCCGGCGGCCCCGGCGGCACCGACCACGGCCCGGTGCCGCTGGGGGCGCCCTGGTTCGAGCCCGAGGTGGCCACCGAGGACAGCCCCGGCCTCTACTACACCCTCTCCCTGAGCGCGGCATACGCTTTTAGGGATCAGGGGGCGTCCTCGATTTACGACCGCATCCAGACCTCCGACTGCCGGCGTTCGGTGGCCACCATTGACCTGACCGGCGTGCAGGACCCCGAGGGCACGATGCGGGTCGAGCTGGTGGGGGACAACGTCAGCAGCACCAACAACGGAATCAACGCGACCAAGCGGGTCCGCGTGGACATCACCCAGCTCATCGGCACGCGCACCCGCTTCCCCTGCCCGGAGCCGCCGGATGCGGGGCAGGAGGATAAGATCGACGACCCGCCGGCGTTCCCTTATCGCACGCAGCGGTCGGCCAGCGTGGTCTTTGACGCGATCGCCATTCTTGACCGCGCGCGGGTCAGCACCGGCCCGCCTGATCCTGCGCTGGGGGATTACCCGAATCCTCCCGGCAGCGGCGTTGCATGACGGGTGCAACGGCCATTAAACCTCGGTTTCGATCCCCTTACCCACGCGGCCCCGGAAAGACGTTCTTATCAAACCTCTGCGAGAACTCGACAAACCGTCTGCGAAATTACAGTAGGTGACAAAACCAATACCGCTTCCTGCCCTTCGTCGCCGGTCAGACCGGGGCCGGAGAATACGAGAGCGGCTACCAGATCATTCCGACGGGGTGTTGATAGGGTTGGTCCAGGATGTCGTCAGCCACAGTTTTTTCCCACCGCAACGCCCCGCGCAGGGCGTTGCGGTCGGCCCGTAGGCCATGCTCGCGCCGGGGCGACACGTCCACCTTCCCGCGCGGGTGCCGGCTGGATGGACGGAGAGACGGCCGGGGGAGTCCAAGATGAGAACCTCTCCCGGTGACTCCCGCACATGGTCGACAACTCGGGGCGCACCCCGGCGCGAAGCTCCGCCCGGCCACGCGCGCGGGGGACCTCCCGCCCACGATTTTTAATGCCGGTGCGAGCGCCCCGCACGGACCTCCCGGGACCCGTCAGACGGGTCGTCCCGACGTCCCCCGACGCCCTTGATCCCCCTCTCCGCATGGACCCTAACACCGAAATCCACCGCATCGCCTTCCTCGGCGACTACTCCCCGCGCAAGTGCGGCATCGCCACCTTCACCACCGACCTGCTGGAAGCGGTCGCGGGCGCTTTCCCGGACACCCAGTGCTTCGCCGTGCCCATCAACGACCGGCCGGAGGGCTACGACTACCCGCCGGTCGTCCGTTTCGAGATCGCTGAAAAAGACCTCGACGCCTACCGCCGCGCCGCCGGTTACCTCAACCTCAACCACGCCGACGTGCTCTGCGTCCAGCACGAGTTCGGCATCTACGGCGGCGAGGCCGGGTCGCACGTCCTCACCCTGTTGCGCGGCCTGCGGATGCCCGTGGTGACCACCCTGCACACCGTCCTCGAGCGGCCCAACGAAGCCCAGCACCGGGTCATGGACCGGCTGGCGCGGCTCACGGACCGTTTCGTCGTCATGACCCAGAAGGCCGAGGCGATGCTGGAAACCATCTACCACGTCCCGAAGGAGAAGATCGACGTCATCCCGCACGGCATCCCCGACATGCCCTTCGTGGACCCGAACTTCTACAAGGACAAGTTTGCCGTGGCCGGCAAGACGGTGCTCCTGACCTTCGGGTTGCTCTCCTCCGGCAAGGGCATTGAAAACGTCATCGAGGCCATGCCGGCCATCCTGAAAGAGCACCCCAACGTCGTTTACCTCGTCCTCGGTGCCACGCACCCCAACGTCGTCGCCCACGAGGGCGAAACCTACCGTTCCCGGCTCGAGAACCTCGCCCTGGAGCGCGGCGTGGCCGAACAGGTCTTGTTCCACAACAAGTTCGTCTCCCTGGAGGAGCTCAAGGAATACATCGGCGCGGCGGACATCTACGTCACCCCCTACCTGAATCCGGCCCAGATCACCTCCGGCACGCTGGCCTACGCCTTCGGCGCCGGGAAGGCCGTGATCTCCACGCCCTACTGGCACGCGGAGGAGTTGCTGGCCAACGACCGCGGCGTGCTGGTGCCCTTCTCGGACCCGCCGGCCATCGCCGCCGCCGTGGACGGGATGCTGACGGACGAGGCGCACCGGCACGCCATGCGTAAAAACGCTTACCTCCTGGGCCGGGAGATGATCTGGCCCGAGGTAGCCAAGCGTTACATGGCGGCGTTTACCCGCGCCCGGGCCGAACGCGCCCGCCGCACCGCCGCGGCCCGGCCGCCCGTCGTCCTGCACCCCGTGGACCGCGCGGAGGGCTACCGGCTGCCAGACTTCAAGATTGACCACCTCCGGCGGCTGACGGATTCCACCGGGATCATCCAGCACGCCATCTTCACCGTGCCCAACTACCACGAGGGCTACTGCACGGACGACAACGCCCGGGGCTACATCCTCACCGCCCTCTTCGCCCTGCAACGCGGGGGGCTCTCCGAGGCGGACCTCCTCGCGCTGGGCCAGCTCAACACCACCTACCTCGCCTTCCTCTGGCACGCCTGGAACCCGGCGACGGGCCGGTTCCGCAACTTCATGGCCTACGATCGCCGCTGGCTGGACGACTCCGGCACGGAGGACGCCCACGGCCGCGCGCTCTGGGCGCTGGGCACCGCCCTCGGCCGCTCGGGCGAGCCGGGCCACCAGGCCCTCGCCGCGCGCATGTTCGAGATGGCCCTGCCGGCCGTTTATGACTTCACCAGCCCCCGCGCCTGGGCCCTGGCGGTCCTGGCCGTCCACGAATACCTGCGCCGGTTTCACGGCGACCGGACGGCGAACCTCGCCCGTGAGCAACTCACCGACCGCCTGGTGGAACTCCACGAGAAGGTCGCCGGGCCGGATTGGGACTGGTTCGAGGACATCCTCACCTACGACAACGCCCGGCTGCCCCACGCGCTCATCCTCACGGGCCGGTTCACCGACCAGCCGAGGGTCCTCGAAACGGGCCTGCGGACCCTGCGCTGGCTGCTGGAAATCCAGACGGGTGCCAGCGGCGCGTTCACGCCCATCGGGTCCAACGGGTTCTACCAACGCGGCAAGGTCCGCGCCCGCTTCGACCAGCAGCCGTTGGAAGCCTACGCCACCGTGTCGGCCTGCCTGGAGGCGCACCGCATCACGGGCGACGGGTTCTGGCGCGCCAAGGCCGAGCGCGTTTTCGAGTGGTTCCTCGGGCGCAACGACCTCGGACTGTCGCTCTACGACGCGGAAACGGGCGGTTGCCGGGACGGCTTGCACCCCGACCGGGTGAACGAAAACCAGGGGGCGGAGAGCACGCTGTCCTTCCACCTGGCGTTGGCGGAGATGCGGTTATCCGCCGCCGTGCTGGAGGCGCCGCTCGTCGGGTCAGTCTTCCCCGGGGACGGCGCGAAGGCGGCCTGAGCGGAACAAAGGTTGGAGATCAACAGACCACCGGCGAAAGGGGGCCGCGCCGGAGTTTTGTCCGCAGATGACGCGGATGATTTCGGGTGGCGGAGAAAGGCCGGCAAACGCCGTTCCCGGAGATCTGGGACCCCTTGCCTCCAATCTGCGTAACCGGCGTAACCTGCGGACAAAAAAGACTCTCGCCGGAGGTCTAGCCCCCCCCTACCCGTCCGCCCTGCCGCCAGCGTCGCCAACACTCCAGGAAGCCGGGGGCGAAGTCCGCCGGTCGCGCTCGCACCCATTCCTCGATGGTCCCGACGGGGAAAAATCCCCCCCAGGCCACCTCCTCCGGCGGTGGGCGGAACGGACCCTCCGCAGCGGCGACAAAGAGGCGGATGAACTCCCATCCGGTGGCTTCCCGCGCCGGCCCGAGGTCGGCCACCTCGCGCAGGTCCACCGCGTCGGCGACCTCCCCCGGGAGGCCGAGTTCCTCGCGCAACTCCCGGCGGGCGGCGTCCGCGTAGGTCTCCCCGGCGTCGAGGTGCCCGGCCGCGGAGGAGTCCCAGGCGTCCGGGTGCCGGTCCTTCCACGGGGAACGCTTTTGCAGGAACAGTTCGCCGGCCGCGTTGAGGACAAAGATGTGCAGGGCGCGGTGACGCAGGTTGCGGGCGTGGACCTCCGCCCGCGTGGCCTGGCCGGTGACGTGGTTGGCTTCGTCCACAACGTCGAACACCTCCCCCGCCCCGTCCTGCGCGGCCGCCGGCACGACGGGGCGGATGAGGTTGGCGAGCTGGACCCATTGGGCTAACGAAAGCTCCTCGGCGCGGGCGGTTTCGGGAACGCCTAACGTGGCGGCGAGGTGCGGCCAGGTAGGGTGGCTGGTCCTCGAACCGCCGCCGCCGGGTTGCGCGTCGCATCCGCCCGACGGCGGCGGGTTAGGGATAACCCGCAGGATTCCCGCCGCCAGCAGTTTCCCCACCTGCTTCCGCCGCTGCGAGAACCCCGCGCGCACCAGCCGCTCGAACGTCTCCGCGTCGCACGGCGGCAGTTCCCCCGCCGGCCGCGGCGTCAGCAGCACGGCGGCGCTCTCCACCTTCGGGGCCGGGGTGAAGACGCCCGCCGGCAGGGTCCGCACGACTTTCACCCGCCAGCGCCGGCCCACGACCACGCTGAGGATGCCGTAGTCCCCCGCCCGCTCCGGCGTGGCGGCGAGCCGCTCGGCCAGCTCCCGCTGCACGACGAACAGCGCCCGCGCCACCGGGGAAGCCGGCCCGGTGTAATGGAACAGGAGGGGCGTCGTGACGTAGTAGGGCAGGTTCCCGAGGACCGCGACCGGCTGCCGGGGCCAGAGCGTGCGCGGGTCGAACTCCAGGGCGTCGCCGTGGTGGATCGTCAATCGCCCCGCGCCGATCTCCCCCGCGAACCGCGCCCGCAGGTGCGCCGCCAGGCGGCCGTCCTTCTCGATCACCTTCACCCCCGCGGCCGGGGAGGCGAGCGCCGGCGCCGTCAACGCCCCGAGGCCGGGACCGATCTCCAGGAGCGTTTCCCCCGGTTGCGGGTCGAGGTGCGCGACCAGCGCGCGGGCGAGGTTGTTGTCGTGCAGGAAGTTCTGCCCGAGCGTCTTGGACGGCACAACCCCGGCTCCGGCCAGGGCGGTGCGCGTGGCGGAGAGGGAGTTCAAAGGAGTTCGCGAAACGCCGTGACGGTCAGGCCGGGGTCACGGACGGTCCCGCCCATCTCCCGGCCGCAGGTTGGCGCCCGTCACTTTTTCCGCCGCCGGTCGAGCAGGTGAAAGATCGTTTGGTCCGGCCGGCCGCTGCGTTTGAGGAGCTTCTCGGCGTCGTGGATGGAAGCGCCTTCCACGAAGAACGCGGTCGCCGCCCGCCCGATGGCATACGTCCCCGCCGCGGCCACGCCGCCCGACACGACGTTGCCCCAGCCGGGAACGAGCTTGGCCACGGCGCGGGTTCCTTCCCGCAGCACCAGTCCCAGGCCGACGTTGGCGCCCATCGCCGTGAGGAACTTGGTGGCGAGCCGCGCGTCGAGCGGCCGACCCGAGATGTAGATGATCCCGGAGACCATCATGGTCTGGAACGCGAGCAGGAACGGCAGGTCCGCCAGCGGGATCGGCTGGAGGCCGAGCGCGCCGCTGGCCGCCGAGATGCTCTTGACCAGGGTGTCCGCGATGCGCCGCTGCGCCCCCGTGGCGCCGGAGAGCCGGGCCATTTCGAGCTTGGCCTCGTCGGGCAACTCCGCGGTGAGCGCATCCACGAGCGCGTGGACGTGCCGGCGCCGGTCACTCTCGGGGTCGAAGGTCCCGTCCAGCCGGAAGCGCATGAACGTGGCGATGGCCCGGACGGGCATCACGACGCGCGGGGCCAGCTTGGGCCGGGCGCCCAGGGCCGCCGTCAACCGGGCGCGCGGCGCCTCGAGCAGGGCGTCGGCCGGCCCGCCGTCCTCCGCCTCCGCGACCAGCAGCGGGAGGACCCGGGGCCGGTGCTCCTCGCCGTGACGGGTGTCGGAGTAGGTCAACAGATCCTCCAGGGCCGCGATCTGCCCGGCCATCCCCGCGTCGGGGTCCGCCGCCCCGGCGTCACGCACGAACAGGAACAGGTCCGGCGCCTGGGCCGCCAGCCCGGCGCGGGCCGCGTCGGGCGAGGCGCCCGGCGCACGGGCGTCCAGGAGTTGGATCACCCCGCGCCCCCCGTGCGCCAGGCTCTGCCAGCCCGCGGGCGCGTGCTCCCGACCCCCCGCGGCCGGCGGCTCGAAGGGGGCGACGGGCGCGGAGAAGATGGCGTTGAACAATCCCGCCCCGCCCACGGCCGCGTCGCCGACGAGCACGAGCCGGGGCGGACGCTGGAGCAGGAACAGGTCCTTCACCGGCGTGACGGCGTTGAGCACGGTTTTGTGCAGACCGCCGGGCAGCTTGCCGGCGAGGCTCTCCACCTTCTCGAACAGGTTTAGGAACGTAGATTTAGACTCCATGAGCGGGGAAAGTTCCGGTGGGGCGGTTATCGGATGGCCGCGATCACTTGCGCCGCGTGCGTCGCGGGATCGACCCGGCGGAAGATCGCGGTGATCCGCCCGTCCGGTCCGATGACGAAGGTGGACCGTTCCGTGCCCATGAACGTCTTGCCGGACATGGATTTCTCCACCCACACCCCGTAGTCCGTGACCAGGCGCTTCGCCTCGTCGGACAACAGCGGGAAGGGCAGCCCGTGCTTGGCGATGAACTCCCGGTGACTCTGCTCGGGATCCGTGCTGACGCCGAAGAGTTCCGCGTCCAGGTTGCGGAAATCCGGCCAACGGTCGCGCAACCCGCACGCCTGGACGGTGCAGCCCGGCGTGTCGTCCTTGGGATAGAAATACAGGACCAGGGTCTTGCCCGCGAAATCCCGGAGGCTGACCCGTCGGCCTTCGGTCCCGTAGGCGCCCCCGAGGGCGAGGGCGGTGAAATCCGGCGCGGGGTCGCCGACAGAAAGTTCCTGGCTGCTCATGGTAAGGGGCACGTTAGCCGAATCCCACCCGGCCGGCAAAACGCGGCGATGGCGCGTGGCAAAAAAGTCACCGTCCGGCGCGCTTCGCGCTTGCCAAGATGGCGCGGAATTCGGTAATTTCCCCGCGTAGCCCACGCATGGCCCAAACCCCCTCCCTGCTCTCCGCCCGCCGCGGCCGTCTGGAAATGACGGCTGCCCCCGCCGGCGACCGGTTATGGTGAAGTTTCCGGTCTCCGCCCAGAAGTCGGCCGATCTGGCCGAGCGAATGCGCGTTCTCCAGGTGGGGGAGCGCGACCTCCAAGAAACCTACGGGCGCGCCAACGCCGTCACGCTCCTGCACCGCCCCACCGGCGCGCGGATCCGCTGCGGCGCGGAGCGCAGCCAGGCGCTGAACCGCTTCCTGGCGAGGCGGATGCTCGTGGAGGAGCTCGAGGCCCGCCGGGCCGGCCAGGGCTCCCGGCACGAGGCCAAGGCCGCCCGGCTGCGGGAGGAGAAGCTCCAACGCGAGCGCCGCGGGAGCCGCCCCGCCCCGGCGGTCCGCCGCGACCCGCTGGGCGGCGCGCATTTGTTCGACCCGGACGGGGCGCTGGCCAGCAGTTACTTCCTGCGGCCGTTGACGCCGTAGCGCGGACCTGTAGCGACACCTATGACCGTCGGACGAGTGCGTTGAAGACGACCCTCCGGCGGTCCTAGACCGCCGCTGCGGGGGGCCTCCCGCGTTGACGCTCCCCCCGCCCCGTCCTATCTTCGCCGGCTTACGATGGAACCCTGCGTCCGCCAGCAGATTTACGACTTTCTTGACGGGAGGGGCCTGCGCCGCACCGTCCAGCGGGACGCCATCATCGAGGCGGCGTTTTCCACCCGGGAGCACTTCACCGCGGAGGGCCTCATGGAGCGCGCCCGCGCCGTGGACCCCAGCGTTTCCCGGGCCACCGTTTACCGCACCCTGCCGCTGCTGGTCTCGAGCGGCATGTTGCGGGAGATGGACTTCGGTAAGGATTTCAAATACTACGACCCGAACTTCATTGACCGACCGCACCACAATCACCTCATCTGCCTGGATTGTCGGAAGATCGTGGAGTTCGAGGACGCCAACATCGAAATCCTGGAGAACTGCATCTCCCACCGCCTCGGGTTCTCCCCCGCCGTGAAGTCGGTGCGGATCGAGGCGAAGTGCGACGAGCTGCGGGTGTTGGGCACGTGCAAGAAAAAGGATGAAGGTTGAAGGATGAAGGTTGAAGGACGGAGATTCGCTGACGGCGTTTTTCTTCGCCGTTCTGCCTTCAACCTTCATCCTTTTCTTCCCCATGTGGACCGGTCGTTTCGAGCAACCCACGGACGCCTTGCTGCGGACGTTCAGCGAATCCGTCTCCTTCGACTGGCGGCTCTACGCGCACGACATTGACGGTTCGCTCGCCCACGCGGCGGCGCTGCGCGCGGCGGGGTTGCTGACCGACGCGGAACTCGGGCAAATCGAGGGGGGTCTGGAAGACATCCGCGCAGAGATCGCCCGCGGCGAGTTCCGGTTCCGGCCGGAGCTGGAGGACGTGCACATGAACGTGGAGGCCGCGTTGACGGAGCGGATCGGTCCCGCGGGCGCGAAGCTCCATACCGCGCGGAGCCGCAACGACCAGGTCGCCCTCGACCTGCGCCTCTACCTGCGGGCGGAAACGGACGTGCTGACCGGGGAGCTCCGCGCGATGCAGGGGGCCCTGGTCGGTCTGGCGGAGCGTTTTCCCGCCGCCGTGCTGCCGGGCTACACGCACCTGCAACGCGCCCAACCCGCGTTGTTTGGTCATCATCTGCTCGCCTACGTCGAGATGTTCGACCGCGACGTCGGCCGCCTGCGGGACGGCCGCGCGCGGCTCAACGTGATGCCGCTCGGCAGCGGCGCCCTGGCGGGTTCGACCATCAATCTGGACCGGGAACTCATCGCCGCCCGGCTCGGCTTCCCCGCCATCAGCCAGAACAGCATGGACGCGGTCAGCGACCGGGATTTCGCCTGCGAGTTCCTGGCCGCCGCGGCGCTGGTCGGGATGCACCTTTCCCGGTTGAGCGAGGACGTGATCCTGTGGGCTTCGAGCGAGTTCGGGTTCATCCGGCTCTCCGATGCCTTCACGACCGGTTCCAGCCTGATGCCGCAGAAGAAAAACCCGGACGTGGCCGAGCTAACCCGGGGCAAGACCGGCCGGCTCTACGGCAACCTGTTCCGCCTGTTGACCACGCTCAAAGGTCTGCCCATGACCTACAACCGCGATTTACAGGAAGATAAGGAGGCGGTGTTCGACTCCATGGACACGCTGAAAATTACCCTGCGTGTATTTGCCGCCATGCTCCGGGAGGCGGGTGTGAACGAGGCGGCGATGGCCCGCGCGGCGGCCGACGAGAACCTGTTAGCCACCGACTTGGCCGATTACCTGGTGCTCAAGGGCGTGCCCTTCCGCCAGGCGCACGAGGTCATCGGCAAGCTGGTGGCCCTCTGCGCGAAGCGGCAAACGGCCTTCAGCAAGCTCGCCCGGGAGGACTACCGGGCGGCCAGCCCGGCGTTCGGGGACGATGTTTACGCCCTCCTCGACGTGCGCCGCTCCCTGGCGGCCCGGCAGAACCCCGGCTCGCCCGCGCCGGAAAACGTCGCGGCCCGACTGGCGCACTGGAGGACCACGCTCCGCGCGGAATGACGAAACCCGAAGTCCGAATCAAGCTCGAATCTTCGCTGATACCCGTCATTCATTCGTCATTCGTCACTTCTCCCCCATGCCGCGTAAACACGACTTTATCCGCGACGGCGAGGGCTGGCGCACGCTTGGAGAGGAGGTTCACTTCGAGAACCGCAACCTCAACGTCGCCACGCACACCGTTCTGACCCCGACCCGCCCGGACCCGGCGCACCCGGCCAGATGGGTCGTCGTCCACCGGAAGGCGGCCGTGGTGGTTGCGCCCATGACGGCGGCGGGGGATTTTCTGCTGGTGCGCCAAGAGCGCATCCCGGTGCGCGCGAGTCTCTGGGAGTTCCCGGCCGGTCAGGTGGACGAGGAAAAGGTCGGCGGTGACGAGCTGGACCGCGTCCTGCGCGACACGGCGCTCCGCGAACTGCGCGAGGAGACGGGTTACGAGCTGCCGGCGGCAGGTGGGGAACTGGTCGCGCTCGGGTTTTTCTTCACCTCGCAGGGGTTTACCGACGAGCACAACCACCTGTTCCTGGCGCGCGGGGTGGTGCCCTCCCCGCGCGGGTCCGAGCCCGACGAGCACGAGGCCATCACCGGATGCCGCGGGTTCTCCCCGGCCGAACTGCGCCGGATGATCGCGGAAGGCGAGATCCGCGATGGCAACACCTTGAGCCTGTTCGCGCGCCTGGTGGCGAGGGAATTGGTATGAATCGGGAACGTGGGGCGGGTGGACCCGCCCCCGCGCCTTGCGCCGCCGGTCAGCCCGGCCCATCGTGGACACCCTTTTACCCGATGGTTTTTCGTCCCTTCAAATTCCGCGAGAAGGATAACCCCGAGATGGTCAAGCCCTTCCTGGACCACTTGGAGGACCTGCGCTGGGTGCTGTTCAAGATGCTGGCAACCCTGATGGTGACCATGACGGGGTCGTTCTTCTTCCGCCGGCCGCTGATGGAATTTCTCCAGCAGCCGCTCAACGTCATTTCCACCGACGGCAAGCCGCGCGTCACCCTGATGGTGATCGGGGTGGCGGATTCGATGACCATCTCCTTCACGCTGGCCTTTTACGCCGGGGTGTTGCTGGGATTCCCCATCCTGCTCTACCTGTTGGCCGGGTTCATCCTGCCGGCCCTGACCCAGCAGGAACGCCGTTACGTCTGGCCGGCCGTGGGTGTCAGTTTCGGGTTGTTCCTCCTGGGCGTGGGGGCCTGCTACCGTTGGGTGCTGCCGCTGACCCTGCGGTTCTTCTTCGCGGACACCCTCAGCCTCGGGCTGAACCCCAACTGGACGTTGACCGAATACGTCTCCTTCGTCACGAACTTCACCCTCGCCTTCGGGTTGAGCTTCGAGTTGCCGGTGATCGTCGTCGTGCTGTTCAAACTCGGCCTGGTCACGCACGCCTTTCTCCGCCGCACCCGGGCTTACGCCATCGTGATCATCCTCGTCGTCGCGATGTTGGTCGCACCGCCCGATGTGCTCACCATGCTGACGATGGCCGCGCCGATGCTCCTGCTCTACGAGGCGACGATCTGGATCGCCTGGCTGATGGAGCGTTCCGAACGCCGCCGGCTGGCGGTTCCCGCGGGGGCGGCGGCAGATGACGCCCCGGTCCTGCCGCGCTGACGGAAGGGCCAAGCCGGAGTGGCGGCGCGATCCGTTTCGGGTGAAGTTAGCGGCCCTCACCATGACGAATTTCCAGGATCAGACCCACCGCCCCCCGGCCCCCGCGGCGAACTCCGCGCTCGCCGATGACCTCACCCTGCTCGGCCACAGCGAGCGGCGGCTGCCCGCCTCCCCGGCGGAAGCCGGCCTGGAGTTTTTCCCCAACCCGGCGCCGCACCGGGAGTTCACCATCACCCTCGACTGCGCCGAGTTCACCTCCCTGTGCCCCATCACCGGGCAGCCGGATTTCGCCCGGTTGCGGATCGAATACGTGCCCGGCGAACGGTGCGTGGAAACCAAGTCGCTGAAGTTCTACCTCGCCAGCTTCCGGGACGAGCGCGCGTTCAACGAGGCGCTGGTGAACCGCATCCTGGACGATTTCGTCCGCGCCTGCGCCCCGCGCCGGGCGTCCGTGCGCGGGGAGTTCGGCGCCCGGGGCGGGATCAGCCTCTCGGTCGTGGCGGTCCACCCGTCGGAAACGGCTCGCGATGAAGAATGACGCTGCCCGACCCGCGGTAGTCCTGCTCAGTGGCGGGATGGATTCCGTCACGGCGCTCTACGCCGCCCGCGCCGTCGGCCCGGTGGCCGCGGCGGTGTCGTTTCACTACGGCTCCAAGCACAACGACCGCGAGTTGCCCTTCGCCGCCTGGCACTGCGAGCACCTCGGCGTGCCGCACCGCGTCATCCGGCTGGATTTCATCGGGGAACTCTTCGCCAGCGACCTGCTCCAGAGCGGCGGGGCCATCCCCGAGGGGCACTACGAGGAGGAAACGATGCGGCAAACCGTCGTGCCCTTCCGCAACGGCATCATGCTCGCCGTCGCCGGCGGCTACGCCGAGAGCGTCGGGGCGGGTGCCCTGGTCATCGCGGCCCACGCCGGGGACCACGCCGTTTACCCGGACTGCCGCGAGGGCTTCATGCAGTCCATGGGCAACGCGCTCCGCCTGGGCACGTATGCGGAGATCACCCTGGAGCGGCCCTTCATCACGTTGACCAAGGCCGAGGTCACGCAGCGCGGCGCCGCCCTCGGGGTGGACTTCGCGCGCACGTGGAGCTGCTACCAGGGCCAGGAGGTCCACTGCGGGGTGTGCGGCACCTGCGTCGAGCGGCGCGAGGCGTTCGAGGTCGCGCAACTGGCGGACCCGACCGTCTATGCCAGCCACGCCCCGCTGCCGACCGCGCCCCGCGTCGGGGGCCGATAGCGGAAGCCTAACTCCCGCCCGGGCCTTGCGCCGGTTTACAGGTCGGAGAGGAACACCTTGCTCTGGGCCTTGCCGATGGCGTAGGCCCCCGTCGGGCTGGGGTCGAGGAACACCTTGACCTTGCGGTTGCGGTTCGCGCCGGGCAGCAGGCGCACCGGGATGACGGCCTCGCTCTGGCCGGCGTCGAAGGTGGCCACGCCGCTGAAGGTTTCGTAATCCTGCCCGCGGCTGGCCGAGCCCCCGTTGTGGTAGAGCACGGTGAGCGGCTGGCTCAGGTCCTCGGCTTGGCGGGAGAGGACGAACCCGCCGCGCGCCGGGGTGCCGACCACGGACACGGTGGCCGCGGGCGCCGCGGCGTCGGGGGTGTCCAGGCCGACGCGCAAATCGGTCTTCACGTTGTCGGGCGCGCCGTCGCCGATGGTGGACGCCAGGGCGAGGCGGCGGGTGTAGGTCGCGCCGGAACTCTCGCGGAAGACGACCGTCACGCCCGCGGCGAAGTCCCGGACGTTATCCATCGGCAGGGCGTAGCCGCCGCTGCGGCTCGTGGTGGTGACGAAGCTGCTCTGCGGGCTGGAAACGCTGACCCCGCCCACGCCCTCGCCCGGGGTGTAGAAGCTGTCGCCGTCGAAGTCCTGGAAGGCGACCCCGTGATGATCCCCGCGGGGCGGGTGGCGAACACCTGGGTATTCAACGCGCGGGCGTCCGTGTCGAAGGCGATGCCCGTCTCGCGGTAGAAATTGTTGCCGTTGAAGAGGTCCAGGAAGTTGCGCCGGTGGTCCAGGTTGGGCACGCCCGCGTCAATCATCAGGGAATCCAGGGCCGCCTGGGGGTCGGGAAAGCCGAGGGAAACGTTCTCCCCGACCGAGAGGGCCGCGCCCGGATACCCGGCGGCGACGGCGCGGTCGCCGGGCTGGCTGCCGTTGCTGCCGGTGTGAGAAAAGAAGTTGTTGGCGGCCATGTCGTTGTTGTGACCGCGGGCCGCGTTGGAGAGCGCGGCGTGAAAGGCCAGCGGCGGGCGGACCCCGTAGCCGGCGAACTCCCCCGCCCTCCCCAGCCGGGCACCCTCGGTCGGCGGGTTGCGGCGGGCGCGGTTGACGAGCTCGAGGAGCAACTGCTCCTGCGGGCTCGGGTCGCCGTGGGAGTAGAACGGCGCGGCCTGGGCCGGGGCGACCGGTCGGGTGAGATGGAGGCCCAGGAGAGCCACCGGGAGCAGGAGGAGTTGAGAGCGGAGGGAAATTGTCATGGGGGAGGAGTTAAAGGGAGATCGTGCCTGGTGGAATCAGGCGCTGACAAGACATTATCGCGGCGGGTCAAATTGACCGACGCGGGGGGCGCATCTACCCTGCGCGCCCGCTTTCGTTGTTCATGGTGTTCCCCTCGCGTCCGTCCCCCGCCCGTCGCCGGCGCCGCCCGGCGCTGGGGTTCTGGCTGCTGGCCGCCGTCCTCGCGGCGACGTCCGGGGGGCCCCGCGCCCCGGCGGCGGACCCGCCGCGCTCGGCCTGGCTGGGTTGGTCACGTACGCGGCGACCTTGGCCCTGCT
>CAXTFX010000013.1:23291-24603 GCA_964243185.1 uncultured Chthoniobacterales bacterium | reverse complement strand
ACCAAGCGGCGCTTCCAGGTCGAGGACCTCTTCGTGCCCTCCCTGCTCGACACCTGAAGCCCCGCGCCCCCGGCGGCAGAGCGCGCCCGACCGCCCGCCCCCGCCCGCGCCGGGGGAGAACGGCGCTCGGCGCCGCGCCCCGCCCCACCGGCACCCGCCGTCCCCGCCGCCGCCCCCCTTGCCGTGCGCGCCGAGCCTACCTGCCGGGGCCTCGGCGAGGACGGGTTGGAAGCCGCCTTCGCCACCACCGGCATCGGCGCTGGCGCTACGAAAGCCGGCGTGCAGGCGCGGCGCGCCTCGCCGGCGTCTTCGGGCGGCTGCCCGACCTGGCAACTGATCCTGGGGCGCCGGGGCGGGGTGGCGCCCTTCTACCCCGACCGGGTTGACCTCCCGGCCGCGCCCGCGCCCCTGCTCCGGCCGGTGCCCGACTCCTTGCGCGCGCCCACGTCCCGGTCACGCCGCGCGGCCTTGTTCAGCCCGCGCCACCTGGCGCCGGGCCAGCGAGGTGCGGGGAGCCGGGCGCATCCTGCGCGCGACCGACTAACCCCTTCGTGCCCTGCCCCGGCGCCGCCGCCCGCCGCTTTCTCGCCGCAGGCGGCCTTGAGCGAGGCCGACCGGCAGAAGGTGGCCTCGGGGAAACTGGGAGCGGCGGCGCGCCGGCATCCGGCGCGCCACGCCCCGAAGGCGCCGGGATCGGGCTGGAGGAGTTGAGGGCCGGGGTGCTGGGCCAGATCATGTCCGTGGTCGGCACGATCGAAGAAGGTCACGCCCGAACGGCGGACGAAATCCGTGGGGGGATGAGCGGCAACCTGTGCCGCGGCGCCGCCCACCCGCGCATCCTCACCGCCATCCAGCACGCGAAAAAGACCAGAGGCTCGGTCAGAGACTGATAACCTGGTCCCTCCGCCAGCGAATTCCCCTTCGTTCAACACCGCCCAAGCGAAACCCAACCCGTTCACCCAAACCCGTCCCCATGCCCTCAACCCAACCAACCACGACCACCACCACCACGCCGCCCAAGCCCCTGGGGGTAGGCATCATCGGGGCGAGCGCCGGGCGGGGCTGGGCGAAGGTCTCCCACGTGCCCGCCGTCCGGGGGCTGGCGGGGGTGGAGCTGGCGGCCGTCGCTTCCGGCAGCCAGCCCAAGGCGGACGCCGCCGCCGGGGAGTTCGGCGCGAAGCGGGGCTACGGCAACGCCCGGGACCTAATCCGGGACCCGGCCGTGGATCTGGTGACGGTGGCCGTCAAGGTGCCCGACCACCGCGAGCTGGCCTTGGCCGCCCAGGCGGCGAGCAAGCACGTGTCCTGCGAC
>CAXTFX010000013.1:6316-23281 GCA_964243185.1 uncultured Chthoniobacterales bacterium | reverse complement strand
GCCTATGGCAGTGGAATAGACCTGATCCAGGACTCCAGCATCGACCTGGTCACCGTCGCAACCAGGGTTCCCGACCATCGGGAGCTGGTGATGGCGGCGATTGCCGCGGGCAAGCACGTTTACTGCGAGTGGCCGCTGGGCCGCAACCTGGAGGAAGCCGAGGAGCTCGCCGCCGCCCGGAAGTCGGGCCTGCACGTGGCCATCGGCCTCCAGACGCGCTTGAACCCCGCCGCGCGGCGCGCCCGCGCGCTGCTCGCCTCCGGCGCCGTCGGGCGGGTCCTGAGCGCGCGGCTCTACTCCGGCACCGTCGCCTTCGGGCCGAAGATGGGAGCGGCCGACGCCTACCTGGACGACGCCCGCAACGGCGCCACCCTCCTCTCCATCCACGGCGGGCACGCGCTCGACCTGGCCGTCGCGCTGCTCGGCGGGTTCGAGGAGGTGCGCGCGTTGACGACCACCCAGTATCCCGAGGTCACGGTCAGCGACGAGGGGTCAACCCAACGGAAGACGCGCACGATCCCCGATCACCTGCTCGTGCAGGCGCGCCTCGCCGCCGGGGGCGGGGCGTTGTCGGTCGAGGTGGCCGGGGGCCGCCCGCCGGGGGCCACGCGCTTCCGGCTGGAGGTGGTCGGCGACCAGGGCGTCCTCGCGCTGGACGGCGGCGAGCTCCGGGGCTTTCAGTCCGGCCGCCTGCGGCTTTCGCTCAACGGCGAGTCACAATTGGTGGACGAGGGCGAAACCGGGCCGCCCATGCCCGACACGGCCGCCAACGTGGCGGGCGTTTACGCCGCCCTGCGCGACGACATCGCCCACGGGACCACGAGCGTCGTCGGCTTCGAGCACGCCGTGCGCCTGACCCGGCTCATGGACGCCGTGACGGCTTCCGGGCAGACGGGCACGGGCGAACCGGCCGCGGACTGGCCAACGGATCAGCAACTCGCGGTGACGACACCCCAGGCATGGCCGGACTAAAGCGGTTTTCGTTTGCCCGTGCCGGCAGGGTGGTTGGTCGCTCCCGCGCTCGGGAGGGACACGCCCCGTGAGCCGGGGTCCGCCGCCCGCGCTCGCTGGGCGGCGTATCCCTTCGGGAAAAGGACGACGCTACGCGATGCCTGCGCGCCGGGGATCGTCCCCGCGGGTGCGGGCTGCCCGTGGACGCCCCCCAAGCACGAGGGAGCCACCCCCGCACCATGACCGACGGATGACGATCCGTGACCGACGGACGACGATCCGCGAGTCGCGGATCGCGGTCCGCCAGCGACGGATCGCCATCCGGGACTGGCGGATCGTCGTCCGTCGGTCACGGACGACGGTGCGATGGTCCCACGCGCCGCCGCTTTTCCCTCGTTGCCGAACTCCGCTCCGTCAAACTCGCTTTGGCCCCTGACTTTCCCTGGGGTCGCCGCGCACCCACGCAAGGTCAGCCCCAAACAGAGCTTCGGAAGGGCAGGCAGCTCCAAACAGAGTTTGGGAACGAGGAGGAAGTCTTAAAGTGGCCGTTCTGCTGCACGCAATTGCCGCCGTCGCAGAGACGTAATTGCCTGCTGTAGATCTAGCGGAGGCGTTAGCGCGGCAGAGGGAGGTGTTCCAAATTGAAAAGAATAGATTTCGATGTCTTTCTGTATCAGGACTGGCAACCGTGTTTCGCCATCGACATATGCCATCATAGACAACATCTCCCCAGACGGTGGTTGTTGGGCTCCGTTAGATTTGGGTCCATGCTCGGTGAGACCAACTTTGTCCCTGAATACCAAACAATCCTTACCAGCCACTTTTTGCATTCCAATGTAATTCTTTCCAGAAACCCAGCCGAGTTCAGGAAAGTCTCTAACCGGCAAAGCAGCATCCACAACCGCTCCTGTAGAGATTCTTAGGGTTTTGGTGGTGGGATCGATCAAAATTTGAAATTGATCAATGATCCATATGTCAGAGAGAATCTTCCCAACGAAGTCTGATGCCACATCATGCCGGGTTGACCCTGCTTTGATAGTCACTAAACGACGTTGAAACGGTTTTGGCTTTTCAGCAGGCACAGTCTTCTCAGACGCAGATGATGTGATAGTAACGACCCACTGAGCGAACTCTGGGGCAGTCCTCAAAAGTGGTCCAGGGGGCAAGGGAATCGGGGGTTCTTGCGACGGCTCCTGTGCTCGTAAGCTGAGAGAGGATGCCAGAACTAATGCAGTAATTGTTATGTTTCTCATTCTTTTACCACCTCAGTTGTTTTATCAATGATTTGACCCGTGTAACGATCAATCGCGACATGAACCCAATAGCGTTGTTCTCCCTCTACCACAAACTTATCAAGGTTAGATACTGACTGTGGGTAGCGCCCAGTTTGTGCAATCACATCAATCATAAGGTTCCATACTCGAGTTGTCCCCATACTTGCAAGCGCCCGAATTCCCGATTCACGGAAACGTTGGATGTTCGCGGAGGGGGTGTTCGCGCCAAACAACGCCGTCAAATCGTTGGAGAAACCATCGTATGCCGTGCTTCCGTCGATTGGCGTAACGGTGGTAGATGTTCCTGATTTCCATCTTCCGACAAGATGGGCGACGTTCATTAAGGGACCCTTACCTATTGTTGTATTAGTATAATCGGTTCGTTGCAAGAGACCGTTCGCAGCGTCAGCAGCAAGGCTTTGAGCCTCGGTTGGTGTCAGTGGAGAAAGAGTTGTTACGGCGGTAGGTAACGGGAAGAACGTGTTCTCTTCATCCTTGTAAGCACCTGCCAAAATTGCTTTTAGAACTGGCGCTTGCCGGGTGTTGAGACTCACCTTGCCCGCGATAACTGCACCTGCGGTGCTCGTGTCAGTAATACAGAACACATCAAGTAAAGCGGTGTATCCGCTCTCTGCCGTGAAAAAATTGATGTTTTTCCAGGGCGTATCTGAAAACACATTCCCTAATTCCCCCACCGAACGAAATGGGCGGTTTAGGATAAACGGACGACTCTGAATTTGATCAGCGCCTGTCGAGAGCTTTAACGACGGCAAGCCAACGTTTGCGACCGCCGGCACTCCCGTGGTGTAGCCTCCCATCGCCCGTCGAACCACGCCGTCGGGGTCGGCGTAGTATTGCTGTGATCCATAGATGTTCTGAGCAAAAATGCCGTTTCTGAAAGATGTCCCGTCCATGAAAAACCCAGCCGTATCACGGTATAGACCGTAGAAGTTGTATGGATAAATAGGAAGGAAATCACGGCCCTTAGAAGGAAGTGCCGATCCGGCTGATTTGGTAGGTCTGTTGGATACCAATACACTATTCGCTTCGTCCACCCAGTCCGACGCAGTGCCAGTTGCCCCCGGAGGGTAATACGTTGACATACTAGTCGTATGACTGCTTGTCATGGCCCCGAAGCGACTTGTCCGAGGATCGGACCAGCTTTGCCAATTGATGTTGGCAGAAGCGGTGGCACCCGGAGGTTGGCTCACGAAGTTCGTAAAATCAGGCTTTTGCATCAACCCTCCGAAAGTTGTAAAACCGTTCGGGTTGGCGGGGGAGGGATTGGGGTTGAAGCAAGCATTCAAGACAAAAAGATCGTTTGCCTCAGTGTATTTTGTATCATACGTCACCCATGAACCTGAATCTTGATATTGTAGTCGGTAGGTCAAGTATCGAACAGGAGGTGAATTGCCCGGGGGGTTAGTGGCTGCGCGCGTTGAACTGACTAACGTGCCTTGATCCGCGCGAAAAACTCTTCCATTTTTTACGGCAGTCGTTATTTGTCCCAACCACTGGGCTGGAAAGGCCCCTAATACAACTCCTGTATACCTTGCGGAGGCTTTCGCTGGTGGAGTGGACAAGGCGAGCGGGTTTTCTGCTTCGGCAAGAAATCCGCCGTTTTGAAAAGAGGGCTGACCAGCGGTGTTTAGGATATCACCAAGGTAAGTTGAGTCTAAGCCATAATTCGGCCCAAGAAGTTGACTATCATTCCACGGATCTGAAAACTTGGGTAAGCCTGGCCGAACGAGCAAAGTCGGCTCACGAAAGAGCGTTGATACAGCAGGACTAGGCGGGGTTGGGATTTGAAACGTAAAAATTGTTGAAACAGCCGCCGTATCAGAGGTGGCTCCGGACCAGATACTCCTAGAGAAACCGCTATATCCCATGTCGGCTCCGGCGCCGTTTGGCCTAGTCGAGAAAGGGACGTATCCCGACCCAGCGGGATTACCATCGCTAGGGTTGGTATGCACAGCATCTGACGTAGGATTGCCGGCCGCAATAGTGTCGTGACCGGACGCGCCGATGGTATGATAATCGACAAGGTCGCCGGCAGTAGGAACACGCGGTTTGTAAGGATTTGCAGGATCAGGTATGGACCGCGGATCGGTGCTGTCTACAGTCAGTTGAAATTTCGAGGGTCGCGGACTGCCAAGAGAGACATTCTGATCATGTGGGTTCCAAATCTCCGGCACTTGAATCATTAGGCAGACTCCCGCATCCTTTAAATTTGTCGGCGCCGTGTTGAGCCATGGATCCGCGGTGTTTGGCGCTACTCCAGTAATAGGATTTGCTTCTCGCAATTTCAGAGTTCCGACCCGCATGCGATAAACATAAGGATGATTCTCTACCCCGCGCACCACTTGAGAATTAGGAGAGGAAACGCTTCCATTAGCAAACAAGATTCCTGTGCTGAAGCCATCGACATCGAACTGGTCAATGATATTTGCACCCAACTGCATGATAGCTCGGTCAAAATCAAAGTCCTGATTGTACTGAATGTCGTAAGGATGTTCGGGAATGCCAGTTGGGTTAGCTTTGGTAGCTGCTTTGGCCAACGTCCCGGCTGAAACTGCTGACTTGAGCAATTCAAAAAAGTCTGGTTCACGCGCGTTCAAACCAGGAAGTAACGCAACGTCTTCTAATTTGAGAATAGGTCCTGGACTGCTGGGCGAATTACGGTAGTTCCATCGACGGTTCGTGTAATCAAAACTGGTGAACCCAAAGTTAGCCGCGATGTTGGCCGGCGTTCCTTGCTCAAGAAAGCTTTTTGAAATGCCATGAACATTTACCAAGGCCCACATATCATAATCTGGATCATCGACCGAGGTAGGTTTCGTAGTTGGGATAGTCCTTGAAGCACTGGGACCATTATAAGTTAGCCAAGCAATCCGATTTAAAGGAAAACGATGTTTAACTAGTGCCTCTCCAATAGTCGCACTCGATCCATCAGAGGCTCGCGCTTTGATGGGCGACTTTACTCGCGCACTCAGAAAGCTTGGGTTTGTCTTGTCATAATCAGCTGGTGTTACACTGTTTCCTCCATTAGAAGCAACTTGCAACGGTGGGCGGCCACTATCCGGGGCAAACGACGGCTGATCAAGATCGCGAGTGAAAGTGGCCATGTATTGGAGCGAATCCTGTGGCGCATTGCCAGGCAGAAAGCGCCAGTATTGAAGAAGTCTCTGGCGCGTGGCGAAGGCCTGGTCGGTCAGAGTCTTTCCGTTTGAGTTAACGTAAGGCGTGGAGTTAACACTAAGGAAGCCATTCGGCGCGTTGAAGCCGTAATTGATGTAGCCGGAGTAGCTGGTGCCTTGCTGAAGGGTGGCGTAGTTGCGCCAGTTAATCAAACTGTTGAGGGAAGAACCGGTGCTTAAGGTGCCGCCCGCGGTCGGGATCACCCTTGCGTCCGCAAAGGCCAAACTCGCTTTGTTACCGGCTTGGGTAGGGCTTAGGCCGGGGGAGAGGTATGGATAGCCGGCGACGTTCATATCCAAGAGGCCACCTTCGTTATAAATGGTGTAAGCATAGCGGCCAATGGCGAAGCTGTCGCTGGTGGGGTCGCGCAAGTTGGCAAGGTCGGCATTGCTGATCACGGTTCCGCCGGCGTTGAGACCGGCCTGGTTGGCGCGGGTCATGATCACCCAATCTGGTCCTGTAAAGGACGGCACAGGATTAGTGCCAATAGTAGCAGACTGGTTCGATTTTGGCCCGTTGCGGCCATCTACGTTGGTAAGGTCGCGCGGGATCAGGTAGTGGCTATTCCACCGTGCCCTATCCACCGAGCGTCCGTTGAGGGAAGCGTCAGTAACAGAGTTGACAGCCGACGCCCGGTTAGGTGGGAAGTTGCTGTAATAGGACGGGGGTGCGGCGTAGGTGGGATCGCTTGACCGGGCACTGCGTTTGACGAGGTTGGGAATGGGCAGGACGCCGTCCGCAGCGGGGGCCGGCGCGCCCGAGACCAAGGGAACCATGGTTGCGCCTGGGTTAGGTCCAGTGGTGACCGGCATGTAAAGGCTAGTGCCGTCTGCGTAGGCTGGGGCCGGGGACGCAGAACCGGCCACGATCTCCTGGATCAGGTCCGCCGTGATGACTTCCGCAGCACTGCTGGCTAGAAGGTCCGCGCGCGCGGTGGCCGCGCTGCCGTTGGACACTTGGCGCTCCAGCGTGGCGCGGGAGAAGTAGGCCACAACCAAGCCGGTGACTAGGACGACGAAAACAAGCACCAGCACCAGCGCGACGCCGCGTTGGCGCGCAAGGCGGAATATTGAAGTAGAGCGGTTCATACAAGGAGAATCAGTGGAGTGGGAAGTAGCGCTCGAAGACGCGCACCCCGCCCAGCGCGGCGGGAGGAATCTCGTTCTTGGTGGCTGCTGCGAAGGCGCCGCTGTTGATCGTCGCATTCCAAGTGGCGGCGATGCCCAGGGGTGCGATGGGGTCAAAGTCCGCTAAGGCGGCGACGGCGTTGCCCAGATCGGGAACCGTCAACGGCGTCAGGGGCGCCGGCGTCTTCTTAACGTTCAAACGCTTGACGATCTGCCGACTGCGGTCATCCATCACGGCCACGGCCACCACGACGCCAGAGACGTCGTCCATCCCGAGCCTTGTCCAGACAGCCGCTTTGGTGGCGGCGCTTTGGCAAACAAACGCTCCGCTGACCGGGTTTCCATTCGCAAGCTTGGCGGTGTAATACCACCGTGCGCCGGGAGAGATCGGCACATAGTTCGTGCCCTTCTGCGTATTGTCGTCATTCGCGGTGGGCGGCGCTGTAGCGGTCAGGTTATAGGCCAGCGCGGATCCAGAGGAGGCTTTCGGCTTCACCGCCGGAATCAACGAGCGTGTGCCGTCCGTAAGCACGAAGCAGCCTTCCATGCGGAACACCTGTGCACCGGTGATCTCGTAAACATCATTGCAAGGGGGAGACAGAGCCTTGAAACCACTCGCGTCTGGATTTTGGTCCGTGCTGGTGTTGAAGGGATTGAGGATCGCCATGGAGGCCCAGTAGTTGAGGTGATCGGGTGATTTGATGTTCTTGCCGACATAAGGGTTGGCAAAATTTCCCATGATGAATCGGGTGTCCACCGGCGCGGGTGAAGCGGGAGCGGAGATGGGTAGAAAGGGGAGTGTGGTGCCGTAGGCCGGCGCGCTCGCCGAGCTATCCGACCACTGGAGCGGAAAGCCCAGGCGTTCGAGTTGGAAGTCCGCCGCTTCGGTGGCTTGACCGCCTGGCGGGGCTACGCGGACGCGGTAACCGACCAGCGAAATGGGATCGGTGCTGACGCCGACACCGTAGTAATCAGTGGAGGAAGCGAAGAAATACATGCTGTCATTCGCACCGCCATTCTGACCGTTCTGCCAGTTGAACGCATAATCCACATCATGGCGCTTGAGCATGGCGCTGAACTCCCGCCCCATGCGGTCAAAGGTCTCCCGTGCCGCAGTGTTGGCATCGATCAGCTTGCCGCTCTGGGTAGTGGTGATGGTGGCGCTGTTAACCATTTGGCCCACCATCACGATCAACAGCACTAACACCGTCATAGAGACGAGCAGTTCAACGATGGTGAAACCTCGGGGAGCGCGGGTGACGGAAAAGGAGGATTGGCGCATGGGTTCAGTTCCGGTTGAGCGCGACGTAGGATTCAACCAGCCCAGCATAGTTCTTAGGGGGAGTGCCGGGCTGGGGATCCGACAACGCCGGCCACGTCAGCCGGATGGAGATCGCCGTGGCCGACTTAGGTGCCGTGGCGGGAGGGGTAAGGACGTTACAAGTGAGGCGGTAGCGGAAATCTGCGCTGGCGCTGGGACTAGTCCTTCCATCTTCACTCATAAAGATGCTCTTCAAGCCTGGCGTCGTGACATCGATCTTGAAGCGCTCCGAAGTGGTAGTCTGCTTCGAGAGCGCCCGTAGATCGCTTGCCACGGAGGCGAGTAGGCTAGTGGCGACTGTCTGTTGGGTCGCGACTGCGGTGCTGCTAATCCCCACCGGAAGCAGTCCGAAAACCGCGATTAAACAGAATGCCGCGATGCCGAGCGCTAGGGCGACCTCTACCAGCGAAAAACCATGAATGGGTTTTTTCATCGGTGGATATTAGGGACGATAAATTTTGGCTTGGCCGGTGATGGCAAAGATTGAGATGGCCGCAGAGTTGGCGTAGCCGGAACTATTGTGTGGAGATACGCTCGCTGATTGAGGATCCGCGATGGTCTGCGCGCCACGCGAAGCCTGTAGGCCGATCTCGCGGAGTTCAAAACTCGGCGAGTATTCGGAGATACATTGCCCTTGAGGGTTGAACTGGACGACACCCGACCCCGCTGGGCATGGAGTATCGCCGTCGCCACCGAAAACATACTGCGGCTTGGAGGTCGTTCCTTTACCTACATAGTAAAAGGAGAAGATTGGAATGTGCGGCGAAGTCCCGGGGAACCCGATAGTTTGTTGCGAGGTCAAGGCGAGCGGTCGGTTTCCGTAGGCGGGAGGTTTCCAGAGATGAATATTATCAAGCTTGGTTAATTTTCCTACCTGGGTAAGCCGAGAGATGGGCAAGAGTTGATTGGTTGGGGGGGCGGACGTGTATGACCCTTCCCAATTTGCCTTCACGGTATCGTAGATCGGTGTCCCATCCCTTGAGGCAACAATGGAAATCACTAGCCGGCCTACCCCCAACACCGCTGGGGTTTGGTCAGCTTTTGAGACGTCTTCCTCAAACAAACCAACCCAAGTGTATGTCCGGTTGGAAACGGCGTAAGCCCGCGCGGTCTGAAGGACTCCTTGCACTTCATACGCCGCGCTGGTGATATCGCTTGAACCCTTAAGTGCGTTCAAAGCTGGAATGGTCAGGGCGAGTAGGGCCACGATGAGGCCCATGACCACGAGCAGCTCGACCAGCGTGAAAGCGCGGGGCCGATTTGCGGAGGGAGCGGGCCGGAGGCGCGGAGGGGGGACGCACATGGAAACCGCAGTGTTGGTATTTACTAAGTAAATACAAGCTAAAATCCAGCTCCCGACCGAGAAAGTTCCTGGCATCGGGATTGGTCATTCGTCTCCTGCGTATTCAAAGACACGTTGACAACGTCCCGGAGGGCAATCCGGGTGGTGGTTATGCCCGTGAAGGACACAAAAAAGTGTCCTATCCGAGCGAGGCCGGTGAACCCGCGGCGGGGGATCATTCCTGAATCAGGACGCGGTAGAAGCGGCGTGGCACTGTCGCCGGGTCAACCGGCATGGTGATCGGGAGGTCGTTGCCGGTTCCTGCTTGGGGGGTGCCGTAGTTTTGCCACGCGCCGCTGGCCAGATCGTCGCGATACTGGAGCTGGTAGGTGTGGCCGGGCACGGAGGCGCGCACCGTGCAGGTGGCGACGCCGCCGGCCACGGTGAACGCGGGGCTGCGTTGCTCTGGCGGGGTGATCGGCGGGGCCGTCGCCGGGGTGGCGCGGGCCGGCGTGGACCAGGCGCTCTCGCCACCCGCGTTCTCGCCGGAAACGACGTAGTAATAGGTGACGCCGTTGACCACGGCGGCGTCGCGGTAGGTCGTGGCCGCCACCCCGGTCGCCCGTTCGGAATAGCCCGTGCCGTTCGTGGTCGAGCGCAGCACGTGGTGGGTGGTGGCGCCGGCCGCAGCGTTCCAGCGGAGGGTCACGACGGCGTTGCCCGGGGTGGCGCTCAACCCGGCCGGTGCCGTGGGCGAGGCGACGAGGGAGACGGGGTCGGAATTGGCGCTCTCGCCGGTAACGTTGACGGCGGTGATGACGTATTCATAGGTCGTGCCGGCGGTGGTCGTGGGATCGCGGTAGCTGGTGGCGCTCACGCCGCTGGCGACGGTGGGGTAAGGCCCGCCGCTGACGGTGGCGCGTTTGACCTGGTAGCTGGTGGCCCCGGGGGCGGCGTTCCAGCTCAAGGACACCGCGGCGTTGAAGGTCGTGGCCGCCAGGCCCGTGACGGCCGCCAGCGGCGTGGCGTTCACGGGCGAGGAGTCGGCGCCCTCGGCGACGCCGTTGAAGGCGCTGACGAGGTAGTCGTAGGGGGTCACGTTGACGAGGCTCAGGTCCGTGTAGCTGGTGCCGGGGAGGCCGGAGGCGATGGTGGTGGAGGGGCCGCCGCTGGCGGTGGCGCGCTTGAGGTTGTAGCCGGTCACGGTCCCGGAAACCGCGCCCCAAGAGAGCGTGGCCTGGCCGTCCCCCACGGCGGCGGCCAGGCCGGTCGGGGCGGCGGGCGGCGCGGCGAGCAGGGCCACCTCGTCCGGGGTCAGGGCGTGGTGGTAGATCTGGAACTCGTCCAGCAAGCCGTGGAGGTTCGGGTCGGCGGTGAACTGGGACTTGCCAAGGTAGTTCAAAGTCGTGCGGCCCAGGCTGGAGGGTTTCAGCGTCATGGCGGCGTTGGTGCCGACGAGCGCGCCGTTCACGTAGAGCTTGCCGGTGGCACCGGACAGCGTCACCGCCACGTGCGTCCAGGTCCCGCCGGGGAGGGGGCCGGTGCCCTCGAGGATCTGCTCGGGGACGGAGGGGGACCGGATGGCGAAGCGCACCTTGCCCGTGGTGCCGTTGGCCGGCGTGAGGAACAGGTAGTTGGTCGTGCCGGTGCCGAAGTCGAAGAGGCGCGCCCAGTTGGCGGTGCTGGTCGGGTTCACCCAGGCGGCGATGGTGAAGTCGTCCAGGGTGGCGACCACGCCGGCGGGCAGGGAGACGTAGTGGTTCGCGGCGCTGAGGCTGAGGGCGTTGTTCACCCTCCCGGCCACCCAGGCGGGGCCGTTGACCAGGGTGCCCGTCCAGCCGTTCCCGGTAACGTCCGCCGCGGTGGTGCCGCCAGTTTCGTTGCACGGCAGGTAGGCGACGGGCAGGCTGCTCGGGGCGGTGCCGACGGCGTAGGTCACCTCCAGCACCGGGCGGTTGGCGACGGTCGCGTCGTCGCCCGCATACCAGGAAACGTAGTCGCCGACGTTGTCGTTGTTGGTAGGCGTGGAGAAGTAAACCCGGAACTGCGTGGGGCCGGTGCGGTTGAGAGCGTGTTTAGAAAGCTGGTTTGGGGCTGAGTCGTCAGACCATCAGGCCAATGGAGGCGACACGGATCATGGCCTCGCTGCGGTCGGTGCGTCGCTCGTAGTCCTTGCTCAGGCGTCGGCACTTGCCCAGCCAGGCGAAGGTGCGCTCGACGACCCAGCGCCGCGGCTGCACCTGGAAGCCTTTTACGCCGGCCACCCGCTCGACGATCTCCAGCTTGAGACCGCGGCCGGGTAGGAGAGCCTTGATCCAGGCGGCCAGGGCGTGCGCCCGGTAAGCCGAGTCGGCCCACACGCGCCGCACCCAGCCGAAGCCGATGGTCGTGGCCAGCCGGCGCAGCGGCTCCCGCGCCCCTCGTGGTCCTGCACACCGGCGGCCGTGACACTCACGGCCAGGATCAGGCCGAGGGTATCCACGAGCAAATGGCGCTTGCGCCCGGTGGTTTGCTTGGCCACGTCGTGGCCCCGCGGACCGCCCTGGTCAGCCATCTTCACGCTCTGGCTGTCCAGGATGGCGGCGGTGGGAGCGGCCCTTCTGCCCGCCGCCCGGCGCACCCGCCGACGCAGTTCCGCCTCGATGCGGCCCCAGGTGCCCTCGGCCTCCCACGCGGCGAAGGCGGCGTAAACGCTCTCCCACGCCGGCAGGTCGTGGGGCATCATGCGCCAGGCGCAGCCCGCGCGCAGAACGTAGAGGATGGCGTTGACGATTTCCCGGCGCTCATACTTTAGCGGGCGACCGCCGGGCAAGCCTGCGGGAACCAGCGGCTCGATGATGGCCCACTGCTCGTCCTTAAGGTCGCTGGAATAGGGCTTGCGGGCGGCGCTCATGGGTCAAGTCAACACGAAAAAGCGACTTTCTAAACACGCTCTGAGGAGCCCGAGGCCGGTGGCGTTGAGAACGCCCGTGGAAACGGCGCCGTTGCTGGCGGCGTTGCTCATGGTGGCTACCCGCGTGGCGTCGGCGGCGGCCTCGAAGTCGGCGCTTTCCAGCGCGGGGCTGCCGTTGAACCCGGGGCCGCCCCGGAGGTCGGCGTAGCAGGTGCCGAGGGTGGTGAACGGATTGGCGCCGGTGAGGCCGGCGCGCTTCAGCTTCAGGGTGGCGGACTGGAGGTTGGCGTCGGCGGGGAGCGAGGAGGTGTCAAAGGAGACGACCGCCTTGTATTGGCGGTTCCGGCCGGTGCCGCTGCCGCCGGAATCCCCCGTCCGCAGCGTGCCGGCGGCGGTGACGGTGCCGCCGGCGGTGTTGGCGCTGCTCGCGGCGGTGACGTAGCCATCCAGCGAGGCGGTGGAGGTCAGGGTGACGGTGGTGCCGCTGCTCGGGGTGACGCTGGCCGGGGCGGAGTCGGCGCCCTCGCCAGAGGCGTTCACGGCGGAGACGACGTAATAATAGGTGGTGCCGTTGGCCAGCGCGAAGTCGCTGTAACTGGTCGTCGTGGAGACCGTTTTGACGGTGGTGAAGCCCGAACCGCTGGTGGGGGAGCGTTTGACCCGGTAGCTCGTGGCGCCGAACGAGGCGTTCCACGCGAGGGAGGCGCTGGCGTCGTAGGCGGTCGCGGAGAGGCCCGCGGGTGCCGCCGGGGGGCCGGGCGGGATCGCGGTGCCCGCCGCCTCGTCGGAAGGGAGGCCGGTGCCGCTGCTGTTGCTGGCGCTGACGACGTAGTAGTAGGTCGTGGTGTTCACCAGCCCCGTGTCGGTGAAGCCCGTGGCGGTCAATCCGCTGACGACCGGGACGTAGGGGCCGCCGCTGACGGTGGCCCGGAGCACGTTGTAACCGGCGGCGCCGCTGACCGCGGACCAGCCGAGCGCCACCTGGGTATCGCCCCCGCTGGCGGTCACGGCCGCGGGCGGGGCCGGCACGGCGAGGGTCTGCGCGGCGCCCGGGAGGAGCTCGACGCAGTCGAGGCTGTAGCCGGGGCTCAGATAGGGCGACGGGCTGCTCTAGCCGCTGATCGGGTAAACGTAGAGGTTGTTGGCGCCGACGACCAGGGCGCTGGCGGGCACGGCGAAGGTGTAGGTAATGTTGTTGCCGCGGTAGGTTCCCACCGTCAGGGTGCGGCTGGTGGGTTGGGTGGAGGCGCCCTGTAGGCTGGCGGTCCAGGAGTTGACGGCGACGTTGGGCCGGGCGCCGGCGTTGGCGCAGGTGATGCCGACCTTGACGGTGCTCGCGGCGATCTGACCGGCGGAAAGGTTGAACTGGATCTGCTGGCTGCCCCCGGCGACATCCTTCCACTGGTAGCAGGGCATCCCCGTGGCGGGGTGGAGGTTCCCACCACGTAGGCGCCCGGCGCCCAGGGGCTGATCCGCGCGTCCGACGGGTGCATGGAGGTGACCCGGTCGGCGTTGAGGAACTCGTTGGGCGTGCCGTCCCAGTTGCCGATGCGCCAGAGCGGCACCGTCGCGCTCGGGTCGGCGACGATGGAGACGGGGGCGAGGGTCGCGGTGCCCCCCGCCGTGACGTCCACGCTGGCGGTATGGACGGCCAACTCGTTCTTGTAAACGCTCATCGTGTAAGTGCCCGGCAGGAGGTCCGTCCTGGTGAACGAGCCGTCGGCCGCGGCGGCGCCGGTCCAGTATTGCGCGGCGGCGTTGGCAGAGCCGACGGTGTAGGCGTAGCTCGCGTCCCGGCCGGTGATGCCCGGGCAGGTGACGGCCCCGCGGCCGGAGGGGGCCACGTAGCCGGTCAACCCCATGCTGCCCACCCACGAGGTGTCCAGCGCCGGCGGCGGCCCGCCGTTGGTGAAGACCAGGGTGTAGGGGCCGTTGAGGACGTTGAACCGGAACGCCTCGGTCTGCCCCTCGCCGTAGTTGAGGATCTCGTAGAGCTCCTGCTGGTCGCCGCACTGGTTGATGAGGCAGCGGAAGAAGGGTCCGCCGGAGCCGCCCTCCTGGCCGTCGCGCACCATCCAGGCGGCCACGTTGGTGCCGGTGGCCCCCACGTAGCTCCAGTCAATGAGGCGGTGGTTGGAGTAGTGCTTGGAACGGGTGGTGCCGTCGGCCAGGCCGAAGATGTCCGCCGACTCGATGGCGCCGGTGTTGTTGCGGATGTCGGAAGGCGTCGGGCCGTTGGGCAGCAGGGCGTTGGGGATACGCACGATGAAACGCACCAGCCCGATGTCCGGCTCCCGCGTGAAATGGGTCGCCATGTAGATGTGGCTGAACCCGCTGCGGGCCATGTAGTAATGGGTCAGCGTGCCGCCGGCCGCGGCGGCGGGGGCGGTGACGGTGATCTTGATCCGGTCCGTGCCGATGGTGGTGCCGGTGACGGTGACGCCCGAGGCCCCCAGGCCCGAGTTGAGGTGCGAGCCCTTGGCCGGGTATTGATACTCGACGCCGTTGTAAACCAGCGAGTTGATGTCGCCGTTGGCCTGGTTGACCTTGAAGACCAGACCCGCGCCGGTGTCCACCGTGAAGTAGCCCCCGGCGCTGGTCAGCCCAAAGGCGGCGCGGGCCGACGCCGGGACGAGGAGCGGCAGCAGCAGCGTCAGGACGAGCCCGGGGAGAGCGGCGGCGAGTTTCGCGCCGCCCCGCGGTCTGGGTTCCCGGATCATAGAGGTTGGGTTGAGGGAGTAGGGTGGGCCTGGAGAACGGTTGGTCAGAGCGCGGTCGGCAGAAATTCGCCCACGAGGGCGAGGGTTTGCACCAGGGCGAGACCCTGTTGCGCGGAGTCGTTCGTGCTGATCGAGACGATCTCCTCGACGGGGCGCAGGACGGCGGGACCGGTGACGCGCACCGGGGTCCCGGCCGCCGGGCGCCCCAGCTTGCCGGCGGGGTCGCGGCCGAGGAGCTCGCGCCACGCGCGGGCGGCGAGCCCGGCGTCGTTGGTCCGCCACGCGGCGTAGGCCGTGAGCCGCGCGTGCGAGCTGGTCAGGGCGTTGCCCCGGAGCTTTTCCCCGAGCGCGGCGACCTGCTCCTCGGCGCTGGCGTTGTAGAGCGTGCAGTATTGCAGCCAGGCGCGCTCGAACTCCGGCACGTCGAGCAACTGGATCAGCTCGGCGCAGACTTCCACGAGGCCGAAGACGGCCGAGAGGTGGGATATCCCTACCTTCGCCTCCTTCTGGGGGGTGAGCTGCTTGGTCGCCGGGTCGTAGCGGAAGCCGCCGGCGAAGAAGCCGAGCGGGTGGCCGCCGATGACCCGCATCGCGTTCTCCAGCCAGGCGCGGGGCTGCGGGTCGTTGGTGCGCTCCCATTCCGTGAGCCAGTTGCACGCGGCGGAACCCCAGTCCGTGCCGACGCCGAGGTGCGCTTCGACGGGCCCCGCCGGCTGGTCGGACAGCTTCCGCCCCGGGTTGATCTCGGCAAGTTTCCGGTCCGCGTGGACCACCTCGCGCAGGAGGTCGCCGACGCGCTCGTCGGCCGTGAGGTAATGGTAGGGGCGCCGATAGACGGAGGTGGAGATGCGTAACTGCTTGGCGCTGTCGCCCCAGTGCTGCACGCCGTGGCGCGTGCCGACCCCGGCGAAGCGGCCGGCGTGGTAAACGTCCACCTCGCCGGTGTGCCGGGTCATCGCTTCGGCCAGGCGGAAGATGTCCGCGCGCCCGCTGCGGAGAAAGGCCGTCCACAGCCACAGGTCGGTGGAAAGCTCGGAGTTGTCCCAGGCGTAGCCGCCGACGTCGTAGCGCCAGACGTGGCGCGCGGGGTCGTAGGTGTGCATCACGTCCCCGTAGTTCCAGAAGCCATACCAGCGGTGCTGCTCGATCTGGCCCTGGTAGTAGGCGACGTGCGAGTCGAGCAGGGTTTCGAGCTGTTGCCGCGCGGGCGTGGAGCGGTCGGGCAGGTTCCAGATCGCGCCGCCGAAGACCTCGGTGGCGCGCAGGTAGGCCGGCGGGCAACCCAGCAGCGGGGGGACGCGCACGACGCCCGCCAGCGCCACCAGCTCCTCCCGCGCGGGCGTGGCGGGGAGCGCCCAGAGGGTCAACTCGCTGGTGCGGGCGATGCCGTGCGGGGTGGCGAAGCCGGGTTCGTAGTCCTCGTAGGTGATCTCCAGGCCGCCGCGGAGCTGCTTCTCGTGCGTGTCCATCCCGAGGCCGTCGTGGTAGAAGCGCAGGTCCATCGCGGGCGCGTCGGGCGACCACAGCCAGAGCGTGACCTCCGCGGCGTCGCCGGCCGCGCCGCGCACGTCGAGCTGCGTGGGGAAACGCTGCCAGAAATCGCGCAGGCCGAAGGCGACCCCGCCGCCGGTCGCGCCGCCGATGAACCCGACGCCGGGGGCGCGCCCGCCGTGCGCCGCGGGGACCCAGGCGTGGCCCGGTTTCGTGCGCTTGCGGATGGCGAACGAGTCCGGGGAGAGCTGCGCCAGCGTGTAGTCGCCCCAGGCCGGGATGTAGTCGAGCCGGGTGCGGACCCGCTCGGGGAACTGCTCGACGGGCGGGCAGGCCCGGCCGGCGAGCTGGGCGTTGACGACCTCCGGGCCGGGGTCGCGGCGCAGGCCGGAAAGGTTCCGCACGCCCTCCGCCCACAGGCCGTCGCCCTCGCCGGCGAAGCGGACGTGCCGGTCGTGCAGCGGGTCGCGCATCGGCACGGCGAAGCGCACGCCGAGCCCGCGGAGGAAATCGCGGTTCTCGTCCCCGTCGAAGACGAACGAGTGCACGATCCGCACGGCGTCGCCGCCGGCGTGGAAGTAGAGGCGCACGGTGAACGGCAGCCACGCGCGGGCGCCGCCGGCGCTTTGATGTTTGCCGGTGAGCCGCAACACGGCGCGCACCGGGCCGCGCTGCTCGACGACGGCCTCGGCGACCTCGCTGGTGAAC
>CAXTFX010000013.1:0-6216 GCA_964243185.1 uncultured Chthoniobacterales bacterium | reverse complement strand
CGAGGAGGAGTTTTTCCGCCCGCCCGCCGTCGGCGCCCGTCGCGTGCCCGGTCCACTTCAGGGAACCGTCGGGCCAATACGCCAGCGGCCAGCTCTGGACGGGAACCGGTTCGCCGGCCGCGGTGCGGAGCGCGAAACCCTGCCCGCGCTCCACCGTCCCGCGCGGCCACGGGACGCCCCAGGTGGTGCCGGTGGACCGCGGCGGCACCCCGCCTTCGAGCCAGCGCAATTCCACCTCGGCCGGGGCGGGGGAGGGACCGGCTACCGGCTCCGGGACCAGCGCGCGGAGCGTGGCGGGGAGCCGGGCGGCGGCGAGGGCCGCGGTGGTGGTCTTCACGAAGTCGCGTCGGGAAAATTCGGTCATGGCAAAGGGGGGTTGGCTTCGGCCGTCGCCCGGGGGCCGTGAGACATCCCCCAGAAAGGACGCGCGGGCCGGGCCGCTCCCGCGGTTCAGCCCGCGGTGCTAAGGAATCCGCCGGCCGCCGATATCTAAGCAATTCCGAAACGTCATTTGCCGCATGGGACCCCGCTCCGCCTCCACCAACGTGCGCGCCATCCGGGGCTTTATCGTCTTCGCGATGCTCGCCGGGTGGCTCCGCCTCCCGTCCCCGGCTGCGTCGGGTGCCGCCGAGGGGCGCACCGGTTGGAAGTTTGACTTCGGCGCCGGCCCCGTCGCGCCGGGGTTCACGCGGGTCGCGCCAACGGAGGTTTTCATGCGGGAGCGGGGCTACGGTTTCGCGGCGGCCCGCGCGGGCGGCGGCGGCCAGCCGTTCTCGTTTCAGGTCGAGCTGCCCAAGGGGAACTACCGGGTGTCCGTCACGTTCGGCGACCGGTCCGCGCCGTCGAGCAACACGGTCAAGGCCGAGTCGCGCCGCCTGATGGTGGAACGGGTCGAGACCGCCGCGGGGCGGTTCGAGACGCGCACGTTCACGGTGAACGTCCACACGCCGAAGCTGCCGGGCGGCGGCGCCGGGATCGGGGCCGCGAACGCCGCGCTGCCGCCGTGGGACGACCGGCTTTCCCTGGAGTTCAACGGGAAACAGCCCGCCGTCGCCGCGCTGGAAATCGCCCGGACCGACCAGGCGACCACCGTTTTCCTGGCCGGGGATTCCACCGTGACCGAGCAGCCGTCCGAGCCGTGGGCCGGGTGGGGGCAGATGCTCCCGCGGTTCTTCGGCGACGGGGTCGCCGTGTCGAACTACGCGCACTCCGGCCTCTCGCTGCCGAGCTTTGAGAGCCAGCGGCGGCTGGAGAAGATCCTGGGCGTGATGCGGCCGGGCGACTACCTGTTCATCCAGTTCGGCCACAACGATCAGAAGGACAAATCCCCCGGCGCGGGACCGTTCACCACCTACCGGGAAAAGCTCGAGCAGTTCGTCGCCGCCGCGCGCGGGAAAGGCGGGCTCCCCGTGCTCGTGACCCCGATGGAGCGGCGCCGCTGGAGCCCGGAGGGGAAGCCGCTGCCGACGTTGGGCGACTACGCGGAGGCCGTCCGGCAGACCGGCCAGGAGGAGAACGTGCCGGTGATTGACCTCAACGCCATGAGCCTGAAGCTCTACGCGGCCTTCGGGCCGGAGGGCTCCAAACGGGCCTTCGTCCATTACCCGGCGGGCACGTTCCCCGGCCAGGAGCAGCCGCTCAAGGACGACACGCACCACAACGCCTACGGCGGCTACGAATTGGCGCGGTGCGTGGTGGAAGGCATCAAAGCCCACGTCCCCGCCCTGGCGAAGTCGCTGGCCCCCGGCGTGCCGGCGTTCGACCCGGCCCGGCCCGACCCGGTGGAAACAGTGCAGATCCCGCCGAGCCCGTTGACCCCGGTGGAAAAACCCGCGGGCAGTTAGTTAGTAAGAGAACTCCCCCCGTGCGCGCCGTGATCCCCATTATTTCCCCGTGGGGGCTCTTGCTGTTGGCGAACCCGGGCCGCGCCGGGAACCCGATCATCAAACGGCCCTACACCGCCGACCCGACCGCGCTGGTGCACGACGGGGTCGTTTACCTCTACACGGGCCACGACGAAGCCCCCGACAAACACCAGGACTACGTGATGCGCGAGTGGCTGTGCTTCTCCTCCGCCGACCTGGTGAACTGGAAGCCGGAGGGTTCGCCGCTCGCGGTCCGCGAGTTCAAGTGGGCGGCGCGGGATGCGTGGGCCGGCGACGTGAAGGAGCGCGACGGAGAGTTCTATTTCTACGCCCCGATGGAGCACGCGACGATCCCCGGCAAGGCCATCGGGGTCGCCGTGTCGGACCGCCCGACGGGGCCGTTCCGGGACGCGCGGGGTTCGGCGCTGATCACCAACGACATGACCCCGGACCCGGCGATCGGGTGGGACGACATTGACCCGTGCGCGTTCGTTGACGACGACGGCCAGGCGTATCTGTTCTGGGGCAACACCCGGTGCCACTACGTCAAGCTCAAGCCGAACATGATCGAGACCGACGGGCCGATCGAGACGGTGGACGTGGCCCGTTTCACCGAGGCGCCGTGGGTGCACAAGCGGGGGAGCGTTTACTACCTCAGCTACGCCAGCGGGTGGCCGGAAAAGATGGCCTACGCGACGGCGGACGAGATCAGCGGGCCCTGGACCTTCCGCGGCCCCTTCAAGGTGTGGGCCGGCAACTGCAACACGAACCACCACGCCATCATAGATTTCCACGGGGGCTCCTACTTCTTTTACCACAACGGCGGGCTCCCCAACGGCGGCAGCTTCCGGCGGTCCGTGTGCGTGGAGAGCCTCCGCTACAACCCGGACGGCACGATCCAACCCATCCACGAGACCACGGAGGGCGTGACGGGCGTGTTTCCGGCGGCCATCGAAACGAAACCAACGCCTGGTCCGCCGTCCGGTTCACCAAGGGTCGGCCCGCAGGAGCGGTCCCCGTCTAGGTTCGGTCGGACGGCCCGGGAGGGGTTCTCAGACGAAACGTGATACCGAACGTTGCAGGCGTCGCCGGAGGCCCGCGCGGCGATGAACGGCGGTCAGATCCCCCGGTCCCGCCGCTGGTAAGTTTCGCGGCGAGGTCGCGATTCACCCGCGCCAAATCGCTCCACCGCCGTTGCGCGTTTATCCTTCTTCCCCATGCCATCGCGACTTCTCTCCGTCCGGCTGCCGTTCCTCGTTGGCTTGATCACGCTGCTCGCTTTCTGGGCAACGCCGGGGCGCGGTGCGGAGGGGGTTCACCCGTCGCTCTGGCTGATCGGAGACTCGACGGTGAAAAACGGCGCGAAGGACCTGCGCGGGTGGGGCGAGGAGATCGGGTCGCTCTTCGACCCGGCTAAAATCACGGTGCAAAACCGCGCGCTCGGCGGTCGCAGCAGCCGGACGTATCGGGACGAGGGCCACTGGGCGAAGGCGCTCGCCGAGATCAAGCCGGGCGACTTCGTCCTGGTGCAATTCGGTCACAACGACGCCGGCAAGGTCGCGGGTGAGTTCGCGCCGGGCCGCCCCGCGCGCGCTTCGTTGAAGGGCAACGGGGAGGAAACCGAGGAAGCCCAGGTCGGCACGACCGAGGCCAGGGAAACCGTGCACACCTACGGCTGGTATCTGCGGAGCTTCATCAAGGAGGCAAAAGCCAAGGGCGCGGCGCCCGTCGTGCTGTCGCCCGTGCCGCGCAACGATTGGAAGGACGGCAAAGTCCTCCGGGCCACGGGCAATTTCGGCAAATGGGCGTCCGAAGCGGCGCTGGCCGAAGGGGTCCCGTTCGTTGACCTGAACGAGATCGTCGCCAGGCATTACGAGGAGCTCGGCGAGGAGAAGGTGAAGGCGTTCTTCCCGCACGAGCACACGCACACCAGCGCCGAGGGCGCGCTCCTGAACGCGAGGTGCGTCGTGGAGGGCATCCAGAATTTGCAGACCCTCCCGCTGCGGGGTTTTCTCGCGCCGAGCGCGGCGACGACCGCCTCCGTGAAGACCCTCACCCCGACGCGGTGATCCGACCACCGCAACGGGGCGGTGTTCCGGCCCTCCGACGGCGCCGGGGCGGCCCGGAAGCCGCTTCTCCCGGCCAACGTATGAAACCGCTCGCCGGATTACGGCACCTCGGAACCCTTGCCATCATCGCTATTTCCACCGTGACCTCCTCCGCAACCGAGGCGCCGACGCGCGAGCGCGTTTCGTTCAACGCGGACTGGCGCTTTTCGCGCGGGGAGCCGGATGCCGGACCGGCCGGGACCGCGGCGGCGGCGGCGTTGTTTGACGACCATGCCTGGCGCCCGCTCCACCTGCCGCACGATTGGGGCGTCGAAAGCCCTTTCCAGCAGGAGCTTCCGGGGGACACCGGCAAGCTGCCGTGCTGGGGCGTCGGCTGGTATCGCAAGCACTTTCCCGCGCCGGCCTCGGACCGTGGCCGGCGGGTGTTCCTCGACCTCGACGGCGCGATGTCGCACGCGCAGGTCTGGCTGAACGGCACGCTCGTGGGCGCCTGGCCCTACGGTTACTCCTCGTTCCGGGTCGAGCTGACCCCGCACCTTCGTTTCGGCGAAGACAACGTCCTCGCCGTGCGCCTCGACAACCCCGAGGGCTCCTCGCGCTGGTATCCTGGCGCCGGCATCTACCGCAACGTCTGGCTGGTGAAAACCGCCCCCGTGCACGTGGCGCACTGGGGCACGTTCGTCTCGACGCCGGTCGTCAGCGCCGACGCGGCCACGGTCAAGGTGCAGGTGCGCGTGGAAAACCAGTCGGACGCGGACACGGCGGTCACGGTGCGAACGGAGGTTGGCCGGGAGGGACAGCCCCCGGTAACGGCGGAGAGCACCGTGCCGCTCGCGACCGGTGAAACCCGCCCGGTCGGGGCCGAGTTGCGCGTCGAGCACCCGCGGCTCTGGAGCCCGGAGCACCCGCAGCTCTACACCGCCGTGACCACCATCACGGTCGCGGGCAGCGTGGTGGACCGTGACGAAACCCCCTTCGGCATCCGCACGGTCCGGTTCACCACGGACCAAGGCTGCCTCGTCAACGGCTGGCGGGTGCCGCTCCAGGGCGTCTGCCTGCACCACGACCTCGGCGCGCTGGGCACGGCGGTCCACGTCCGCGCCTTGGAGCGGCAGATCGAGTTGCTGCAAGCGATGGGCTGCAACGCCATCCGCACCACCCACAACCCGCCCGCGCCCGAGTTGCTCGACCTGTGCGACCGGCTGGGGATGCTCGTGATCGTCGAGGCGTTCGACTGTTGGCGGAAGGAGAAAACGGCCCACGACTACCACACCCTCTTCCCCGCGTGGCACGTGCGCGACCTCCGGGCCATGATCCGGCGCGACCGCAACCACCCCTGCGTCATCCTCTGGAGCACGGGCAACGAGATCCCCGAGCAGTGGCCGCCGGAGGACCACGCGGTTTCGGCCGAGTTGACCCGCCTCGCCCACGACGAGGACCCGACGCGGCTGGTGACGGCGGGCTGCAACATCATCGAGGCCGGTTTCAACGGCTTCCAGAAAACGGTGGACGTCTTCGGCTACAACTACAAGCCGGACCACTACCGCGCGTTCCACGGGGCCAACCCGACGATCCCGCTCTACGGCAGCGAAACGGCCTCCTGCGTTTCCTCGCGCGGCGAGTATTTCTTCCCCGTCACGGAGGACAAGGACCAGGGGCGCGCAAACTTCCAGGTTTCCTCCTACGACCTCTACGCGCCGGATTGGGCGATGCCGCCGGACCGGGAGTTTCAAGGGTTGGACGACAACCCCGGCGTCGCCGGCGAGTTCGTCTGGACGGGCTTCGACTACCTCGGCGAACCGACGCCCTTCAACGCCGACCTCACCAACCTGCTCAACGTCCACGACCCCGCGGAAAAGGCGAAGATGCGAGCGGCACTGGACCGGCTCGGGCGCATCGCCGTCCCCTCGCGCTCCTCGTATTTCGGCATCATTGACCTCGCGGGGTTCCCGAAGGACCGCTTCTATCTCTACCAGGCGCGCTGGCGGCCGGACCTGCCGATGGCGCACATCCTGCCGCACTGGAACTGGCCGGAGCGGGTGGGGCAGGTCACGCCGGTGCACGTTTATACTTCCGGCGACGAGGCGGAACTTTTCCTCAACGGGAAATCGCTCGGGCGCAAAAGGAAAACGGGCCACCGCCTCCGGTGGGACGACGTCGTTTACGCGCCGGGCGAGCTGCGGGTTGTCGCCTGGAAGCACGGCCAGCCCTGGGACGAGCAGGTGACACACACCACCGGGCCGGCGGCGGAAGTCCGCCTCACCCCCGACCGCCGGGAACTG
>CAXTFX010000012.1:0-24625 GCA_964243185.1 uncultured Chthoniobacterales bacterium | reverse complement strand
GACGCCCCTGTTCCTGACCTCCGACGGGCGTAAGGAAACCCTGGAATGGCAGGAGAACGGGCGCAAACGCACCCAGGATTACGACAAGCTCTCGCTCTTCAACACCTCCTGGCAAAACCTCGTCGTCCTGCCCGACCACGTCGGCGAGCACAAGCACGCCGGCACCCGCGCCGGGGACGGTTTGAAGATCGAATACCGCGACACGGTGGAGGGTCGCAACGACGTGCGTTACACCAAGGGTCAGCTCTTCCGTTTCCTGGCGCCGGCGCAAATCGCGCTGTTCACGCTGGCCCTGTGGACCCTGGCGTGTTACGGCGTCACCCTCCTCGGCCTGCGCGGCAAGCAGACCGGGAAGTGACCCCCGCCCCCCGCCCGTGGCTTCTTCCGAATTCTTCCTCCTCCCCCACGAAGGCAGCGACGGCTCCCGTCGGGTTTACCGGCCCCTGGTCGCCTCCGTCCTCGGCCTCGGCGGCGGCCTGCTCGCCGCGGCCGGGACGCGCCTGCCGCTGGCGACGCTGCCCGGCCTGGGGTCCGTGAACTATTTCGACTACCAGTCCGGCCGCGCCGCCCTCTGCCTCGGGGTGGCCGTGGCGGTGGCCGTGGTTTGCGTAGTGCGGTTCTTCCGGGTAGCCCTGCTGGGGTCGGGGCTGCTCGCCGGTCTGCTCGTTGCCACGGGGTTGGACCTCCAACGCTCCCTAGGTGAGCTCACGGCCAACGCCGGCTCCGAGACGGCGGACCTCGCCGGCAAGGTGCTCCGGGCGACCCGCCCCGAGGCGGGCGCCGGCCTGCTGGTCGCCGGTTGCGCCCTGTGCGTGTTGGCGGGTTTTGTCGGGATCCGGTCACGGGGCTGGCGGGGGTGATGAGGGAGGACGCTAGACGTGGGCGGCGTGGAAAATAAGCCCCGATGCCGGTCGCTCGGGCTCACGGGGGACGCTGGGGTTCTCGGGGCGGGTCCCTCCGGGGGATGATGGCCGGGGAGAACGGCGGTCGGGCAAAGATTGTTGCGAACGAGCGCCTACCCTTTCTTCTTGTAAACTCTACAATAATGGGTATTATTACGGATATAATACCTTGATTTTGTGAATATTTATCTGATACTTCTTTTGTATGATCCCTGGTCCCAACCTCCTCCTCAAAACCCCGCTCACCAACACGCTGGTCAAGATCGCCACGATTAATTCCGGCAATACCTTCGGCGCCCGTCGCTGGACGGACGCCAAACGGGAAGCGCCGATGCTCCCGGATCAACCCTGGCTGCGGAGGGTGCCCGGCGGCGAGGAACTGTTTTGGACGGACGCCTGCGAACAAGCCGGCGAGGAGGAAGTTTGGACCCGGCCCAAGCGCGGAGAAAAGGAGGTGCCGTTTGCTGAGGCACCCACCGCGGAGGACTACCGGCGGGCGATCGTGACGGGCGGGGTTGCCACGACGCCGGAGCAGGAACGTTACCTCCGGTTGCGGCTCTGGTGGTTATTGAACGACCCGGTGCGCCAGGGCGCCCCCGCCGCCGTGAGCACTCCGGCGGACCGCGAGATCTTGCTGGGTCTTCGCGCGTTGCTCGACCGGTCAGACGCGAATGACCGCTTGCTGGCCGCGGAAACCAGCCGTGAACTCGGGGACTTTGTGACTGCCGCCACATTGTTGGAAGAAGCCTTCCCGGCCGGAATGACCCCCACGGCGGATTTCATCCGGGAGCTTACCGCCAGGCGGGACTCGACGGTTCGCGAGATCGTCTGATCTTGGGTGGGGCCACGCCGGTTGGGACGCCGCGCCGGTCTTTGCGACGGCTACCCTGGGCACCCGTTGATCACGGCTGGTTTGCCATGCACGGGGTCACTCCACCGGCACGTCCGCGACGGGCGAGGTTTGCGGGAAATACAGGTAAACGGTCCGCGTCCCCGCCGCCGGGGCGGGGCCGAGCCGGGCGGAGAGTTCCCGGCGCTCGCCGGGGTCCAGGGGGCGGACCTCCGAGCAGGCCGCCCGGCCGGCGGCGTCCTTCAACACCGCGGCGCGGGTCTGGGTTTTCGGGTCCACGACATACACGCCGGAGATGCGCCGGGCGTTGGCGGTGTCGTCGCGGCCGGCGGTGAAGTAGTCGCCCACGTCGAAGGGACCGCTGCTGTTGTTGGTCAACGCCACGCGCAGGTCCAGCTCGTTGCCGCCGTTGACCCGTTTGAGCGAGAGGATTTCCACCGTGAACGGCACGTCGGAGTTGGCGGCCTGGACGTGGCCGCTGGTCTTTTTCGCGGCGCCCGTGAGGAGCGGCTCGGAACCGGGGAGCTGGTTAGTGTAAACGTTGGGCCGGAAGTTCGTTCCCGGCGTCTCGAGGGCGGGGGAGGGCAGCGCGGCGGCGGAGGTCGTTGGCGGGCTGGGGCGCGCCGCGGGCGGGGCGGTCACGGGCGCGTTGGCCGGGATGGGCTCGCCGGCCGCGGACAGGGCGATGGGCACGCCGACGATGGGCTCCGCGGTCCGCGGGAAGTGCACCTCGACCGCGTTGGAGGTGACGGCCGGCGCCGGGAACTGCGCGGAAACTACCCGCCGCTCCCCGGGGGCCAGGTCCGGGTCCACGGCGGAGCAGAGCGCCGCGCCGCCCGCGTCGCGGAGCACGTCGATCCGCACCCGGCCGTTGGGGTCAATCAGGTAGAGGCCGGAAACCTTCCGCGCCTCCGCCGGGACCGTCCGGGCGGCGAAATCGTAACCGACATTCAACGGCCCCGAGCCGTCGTTCCGCAGGGTGAAGCGGACGACCAGGGTGTTGCCGCTGGCCCGGCGGGCGTCCAGGACCTCCACGGTGAAGGGCTCGTTGAGAGTCCCGCCGGCCCGGTAAACCAGCCCCGTCGGCGACGGCGCGGCCGGGATTTGCGCGCGGCTGCCGGCGGCGGGGAGAAGGAGGGCGAGGGTGGCGAGCGCGGTGGAGGTTTTCATGCGAAAAAAGGGGAACGCCCCACGTCCGCAGCTAAATTCGCGCCACCGGAACCCGCTGGCCGCCGGGCAGAAAAAGCGTTGTCCCCCGTCCCCGCGCGCTCTAGCCTGCCGGCCCGCAGACCTGCGGCATCCACCGCTGACCAACCCCCGATCCACCCCATGAAAATCTTCATTGACACCGGTGACATCAACGAGATCAAGGAAGCGCAGGCGATGGGCCTCATTGACGGCGTGACCACCAACCCCTCCCTGGTCGCCGCCGCCGGCAAGGACTTCCGGGAACTGCTCCGCGAGATCCTCGCCGTCGTGGACGGCCCGGTGTCCGCGGAGGTCACGACGTTGAAAGCCGACGAGATGCTGGCCGAGGGCCGGGAACTCGCCGCCATCCACAAGCACATCGTCGTGAAGGTCCCGCTCATCGGCGAGGGCCTGAAAGCCGTGCGCGTGTTCACGGAGGAGGGCATCAAAACGAACGTCACGCTGTGCTTCTCCGCCAGCCAGGCGCTGCTCGCCGCCAAGGCCGGCGCGACCTACGTTTCCCCGTTCGTCGGCCGCCTGGACGACATCTCTCAAGAGGGCATGGCGCTGATCGAGGACATCCGCACCATTTATGACAACTACGATTTCCCGACGATGATCCTCACGGCCAGCGCCCGCTCGCCGATGCACTTCGTCCAGGCCGCCAAGATCGGCAGCGACGTCATCACCGCGCCCTTCAAGGTGCTCGTGCAGTTGCTCGACCACCCATTGACCCGGAGCGGTTTGGACAAGTTCCTCTCCGATTGGGAGAAAGCCAAGAAGACCACGCCCGCGCCGGTGTCGCCGGCGGGCAAGAAGTAGCCGCCCGCGGTCAAACGGTCCCTGCCACCCGCGTCGTCCCCCCGGCGGGCGGGGCGAGGTGGCGGAGGCGCCGGCTCCCGGCCACGAGCAGGCCGAAGACGGCGAAAACGGCCCAGTGGGCGAACTCCGGCACGATCTCCAGGTCGAAGTTGTCCAGGGAGATGTTCGAGTCGTCGCTGAACCCGCCCCGCTCGCTGCTGGTGCTGATGGTGTTGGTGCCGTTCCCGCTGTTCAGGGCGCCGGTGACGCCGTCCAGAAAGGTGAACCGGTAAATTCCCGCGGCCGAGAGGCTGAAGTTGAGCGTGCCCTTATTCCAGGCCGGGTCAATGTTATTGCCGGCCGTCCCCGCGGCCTGGTCGCTCCGGGCGGTGAAGGTCTGGCCGATTCCCTGGTAGCCCGTGGCGTTCACCCCGACGCTCCCCCCGGAGTTCAGCCCGATGAAGGCCCCGACCGTCGCCGGCACGCCGGTGGTGTTGGTCAGCTCGCTGCGGTAGTAGAACGTGAGCTGGTAGGAACCGGCGGCCAGGTTGAGCGACTGGTAGATGGAGTTGCCGATGGTGAACGTGCCGGAGCCCGGCCGGCTGTCGAGCTGGACGGAATAGTTGCCGCTCTGGGCGGAGGGAATCCACTCGGCTGCCGTCTGGCTCCTGCCGGCGAAGTAGTTGCCCGCGCCTGCGTCGCCGTTGCCGAGGGTGGTGGTCCAACCGGCAATGTTGGTCCCCGCGCCGACGTCCACCGCGGAGGTGGTGGTGGCGGTCGCGGTGCCGCTGCCACCGTAGGGAGTGCCGCTGGGCAGGGGAGTATTCTCGAAATCTCCGTTCGTAAACAGGTTGGCGCGGACGCTCCCGACGGTCCCGAGCATCACGAGGACCGATATAGTCAGGGCGGCGGGAATTGGGCGTAAATCCATCGCCCGTGAGATAAGCAGTTCCGGTGCCATGCTTCCGGCGCGACCCACCTTTTCCGCGCTGTCATTCTGGCGGCGCCGTGGCAGTTTTTCACGTTCTTCGCTCCCCGACGCCCATGATGAAGCCCTTCTCGCGCCGGTCATTTTTGAAGGGTTTCGGCATCGGCGCCCTCGTCACGACCGCGGGCCCGCTCGCCACGCGGGCGGCGGACGAGGTGCCGGCCCCCGCCCCGGATGCCCAAACGCTCGGCCCCGGGGAGGTGGAACTGCCGCTGACCATCAACGGCGCCGCCCGGAGCGTGAAGGTTGAACCCCGGGTGACGCTGCTGGACGTGCTACGCAACCGGCTGGACCTGACCGGGGCCAAGGAGGTCTGTGACCGCGGCGCCTGCGGGGCCTGCACGGTGCTGGTGGATGGCCGACCGCTGTATGCCTGCACGCTGCTGGCGGTGGACGCCGCGGGCCGGGAGATCACCACGGTCGAGGGGCTCGGCCAGGACGGGCGGCCGGACCCGGTCCAGCGGGCGTTCGTGACCCACGACGCGCTGATGTGCGGCTTTTGCACGCCGGGCTTTGTCCTGACCGCGCGGGCGCTGCTGGACTGCAACCCGCAGCCGAGCCGGGAGGAGATCGTGCGCGCGTGCGCGGGCAACCTGTGCCGGTGCGGGGCGTATCCGCACATCGTCTCGGCCATCGAGAAGGCGAGCCGGGGCGAGGCGGCGTGAACCGGTGCGTGGATTCCGAATTCCCAATGAACCCTGAATCCGCCCCCCTCGCCTGGCCCAAGGAGCGCAAGGTTCTCTCCACGGCCATCCCGCGCCTGGACGGCGCCATCAAGGCGAACGGCCGCGCGAAATACGCCTACGACGTCAACCCGCCCGGCCTGCTCTACGGCCGCATCCTGCGTTCGCCGCACGCGGCGGCGACCATCAAGCGCATTGACCTCGACCGCGCCCGCGCCCTGCCGGGCGTTCGGGCCATCGTGCTCGTGGAGGGCGTCAAGCCCGGCGCGCGGGTGCGTTACCAGGGGGACGAAATCCTCGGCCTCGCCGCCGTCTCCAAGCAGGCGGCCGACGACGCCCTGCGCGCCGTCGTCGTGGAATACGAGGTGCTGCCCCACGTCGTCAACGTCGAGCCGGCCCGCGCCGGGAACGCGCCGCGGGTGTTCGAGAAGAGCGCCAACGTCGCCAACCCCAAGCCCAGGCTCACCGGGGACGCGGAGGCCGTGTTCCGCGACCCGGGGGCGATTGTCGTCGAGGGCACCTTCCGCACGCCCGTGCAGATTCACTGCCCGCTGGAGACCCACGGGTTGACGGCGCGGTGGGACGGGGATGAACTGACCGTATGGGCGTCCACCCAGGGCGTGTTCTCCGTGCGCGAGGGGCTGGCGCAGGCGTTGGGCATCCCGCAGAACCAGGTGCGGTGCCTGTGCGACGTGATGGGCGGGGGCTTCGGCGCGAAGTTCGGCCCGGGCGTGGAGGGCATCTTGGCCGCCAAGCTCGCCCGGGAGGCGAAGGCGCCGGTGAAAATGATGTTGGACCGCAAGGGCCAGTTCTTGGCCGTCGGCAACCGGCCCAACACCGTGCAGAACCTCCGGCTGGCGGCGGACCGGAGCGGCAAGTTGCGCGCGTTTTCCTGTGAGGGCTACGGCACCGGCGGCCTGTCCGGCGGCGGCAACTCGGAGGGCGGCGGCGGGGGCGTAGAGTGGCCGGCGCCGTATATCTACGGGGTTCCGAACGTGGCCAAAAACATCGTCCGCGTCCTGACCAACACCGGCGCGGGCCGGGCATTCCGCGCGCCGCAGCACCCGCCGGCCAGCGTGGGCATGGAGGGGATGATGGACCTGCTGGCCTACCGGCTGGGCCTGGACCCGGTGGAGCTCCGGTTGTTAAACGACGGGAACAAGACGCGCCAGGAGGAATTCCGCCTGGGCGCGGAGAAATTTGGTTGGAGGGAGCGCTTCCACCCGCCCGGCAAGGGCCTGGCGGACGGCCCGTGGCGGCGCGGGGTCGGCGTGGCGGCGGCGGCCTGGGGCTCGGGCGGCAGCGGGACGAAGGCGGAGGCCAGCATCCACCCGGACGGCTCGGTGGAAGTCAAGTGCGGCACGCAGGACCTCGGCACCGGGTCGCGCACGCTCGTGGCCATCGTGGCGGCGGAAACGTTCGGCCTGCGCCCGGAGGACATCACGGTCCGCATCGGCGACACCGCCCTGCCCCCCAGCGGTGCCAGCGGCGGCTCGACGACCTCCCCGAGCGTGGCCCCGGCCGTGCGCGTGGCCTGCGTCCGCGCGCTCGATGCCCTGCACGCCCGGGTTGGCGCCGACCCGGGCGACTGGCGGACCCGGTGCGCACGGCTCGGCGTGGAAAGCGTCTCCGAGCGTGGCGAGTGGCAGCCCGGTCTGAGCGGCGCGGGCGTCGGCGGCGTGCAGTTCGCGCAGGTGGCCGTGGACGTGGAAACGGGCCGGGTGCGGGTCGAGCGCGTGGTCGTCGTGCAGGACGCCGGGCTGATCGTGAACAAACTCGGCGCGACCAGCCAGGTCCACGGCGGCGTGCTCCAGGGCCTCGGCTACGCGCTGTTCGAGGAGCGGGTGATGGACGACCAGACCGGCATCGTGCTCAACGCGAACTTCGAGACGTATAAGCTCCCGACCATCGCGGACACGCCCGTCATCGAGGTGCATTTCCTCGATCAACCCGAGCGTGGCGTGATCGGCTTGGCCGAGGCCGTCCACATCCCGACCGCGGCGGCGATTGCCAACGCCGTCCACAACGCCATCGGCGTGCGCGTGTGGGAGTTGCCCATGACGCCGGCACGGGTGCTGGCGTCGTTGGCAACGGTTTGAAAACGGCGTAAGCTCCCATCCATATGGACCAGACCGCAACGATGCCCTTGCCGGCGGACAGTGGCGTTGAAACTGAGGCGTTGATTGACTCATACCTTCAGTCCACCCGACGTTTGCTGAACCAGATGAAGGCCGAAGATGAAACCATGCGGGTTCGACAAAACGCGACGCAAGCTGCCATTGATGAACTTTTGCGAACATTGTCTTCCCCATCCCGCCGATGAGCAAGCTGTTGGAGTGGGTCAAGCTCCTCTTCAACATGGCGGACGAGGTGCAGGAGTCCAAGGAGGTGAATCGTAAGCAGCAGGCCCAGATTAATCAGTTGGTTGTCGCAAACCAATTGCTCTATGCGGAGATGCAGCGTTACCAGCAGGTCGAAACTTTGGAACGCGAAAAGTTCAAACTGGAAATCATGAACGAGCTTCTGCGGCGGCCACCCCCGCCACCGCCCGCGCCGCCCCAACTCCCCCCGCCCCAAGCGTGACCCCCTTCGCGCTCACCAACGTCACCACCGCCGCCGCGGCCGTGCGCGAATTGCGTCCCCCGGGTGCTGGCGGCGGCCCGTTGACCTTCGCCCGGCTCAACGCCCTGCGCCCGCTCGGCGGCGGCACGGACCTGCTCAACGAGATCAAGGACGGCCTCATCGCCCCACGCCGGCTCGTCAACCTCAAGCCCGCGGCGGAGTTGCGCGGCATCCGGCTGGAGGGCGACGAGCTCCAGATCGGGGCGATCACGCTGGTCAACGACGTGGCGGAATCCGCCGAGGTCCGCCGCCACGCCCCCGCCCTGGCGCAGGCGGCCGGGCACGTCGGCTCTGCCCAGCTCCGCAACCAGGGCACCGTCGGCGGCAACCTCTGCCAGCGGCCCCGCTGCTGGTATTACCGCAACATCGAGAGCGTCTGCCGGAAGAAAGGCGGGGAGCAATGCTTCGCGGTGGACGGCGAGAACAAATACCTCGCCGTTTTCGGCACGGACGCGCCCTGCCGCATGGTTTCCCCGACGAACCTCGGCACGGCGCTCCTGGCACTCGACGGCGTGGCGCACGTCCTGACGGCCGACGGCGAGCGCGGCGTGCCCATCGCGGAGTTCTACCGGATGCCCACGACGGAGGACCCGTTCCGGGAAACGGTGCTGCAACCCGGCGAGATCGTCCGCGAGGTCCACGTCACCTCGCAGGAGGGCCGCCGGAGCGCGTATCTACAAATCTCGGAAAAGGAAGAGTTCGACTGGGCGCTGGTGTCCGGCGCGGTGTCGCTGGCGTTGAACGACGCCGGCCACGTCGCCGATGTCCGCCTAGCGCTCGGCGCGGTCGCCCCGGTGCCGTGGCGGTTGACCCGGGCCGAGGATTTTCTGCGCGGCAAACTGCCGACGGACGAGCACCTGCGCGAGGCCGCCCAACTGGCGCTGGCGGACGCGCGGCCGATGTCCAGAAACGCCTACAAGCTGCCCATCGCCCGCGCCGTGGTCGCCCGGGTCATCCGGCAGGCGTTGGCCGCCTGAACCCGTCCCCACCATGCCGGCAAACACCTCCCCCACCCTGGCCGACGACGGCGCCGCCCCCCGTTGCGCGCACCTGCGCACGAAGGCAATGTATATCCCCGAGTTCGCCGCCGCGGCGTTCACCGGGGCGACCGGCGAGGAGACGAACCCGGACGTCGTCTGCTGGTGCAACCGCACCGGCGGCGAGATCGGCCCCGACCGGGAGCCGGCCGCGCCCGCCCCCTGCCGCGACCCCGCGCGGGAGTGTTACCGCACCACGGTCGCCGTTTAACGCGCAACCATCATCCAACCAACCATCTATGGGTCGTCAGTGGCTACAGGCAAAACGAGAGGTCGCCAACCTCAAAAAGGGTCAGGTCGTCGGCAAACTCGTCAAGGAAATCATGGTCGCCGCCAAGCTCGGCGGGCCGGAGCCCGAGGGGAACGCCCGGCTGTTCACGGCCGTCGAAAAGGCGCGCCGGGCCAGCGTGACGCGCGACGTGATCGAGCGCGCCATCAAGAAGGGCGCGGGCGTCGGGGGCGAGAAGCTGACCCTCGAACAGGCGGCGTTTGAGGGCTACGCGCCGCACAAGGTGCCTGTGATCGTCGAGGTGTTAACCGACAACCCCAACCGCACGGCCCCGGACATCCGCGTGTTGTTCAAGCGGGGCCAGCTCGGGGTGACCGGGAGCAACAAGTTCCTGTTCGACCACGTCGGCCTGGTCGAAGCCTTTCACCCCGACGCCCGCACCGACCGCGAGGAGGCCGCCATCGAGGCGGGGGCCAACGAGGTCGAGCCGCTGACGCACGAGGACAACGACGACATCCCGGACGGAGCCACGGGCGCACGGTTTCTGACCGATCGCGGCGCCATTCACGCCGCTTCCAAGTGGCTAACGGGCCACGGCTGGACCGTCACGACCAGCGAGCTCGGGCACGTCGCAAAAACCTACCCGACGCTAACCGACGAGCAACGCGCCGACGTGGGCACGTTCCTCCAGGCATTGGAGGACAACGACGACGTGCACCGCGTGTGGGCGGCGGTGCGGTAGCGGGAGGATTGCCCACGAAACACACGAAACGAGGAGGAGGGGTAACGGGCCCTACTGCTTTTAGTGTGTTTCGTGGGCAATCCTCCTCCGCCGTCCCCAGCTAGCTCTCCAGCTTGGCGTCCATCGTGATTTCCGTCTTGAGCAGGCGCGAGATCGGGCAGTCGGTCTTGGCCTTTTGGGCGGCCTGCTGGAAGACGGCCGGGTCGCCGCCGGGGATCTTGGCGTGAACGTTCAGGTGAACCTTCGTCACGGCGGGACCTCCCGGCGCGCTGGGGTTCAGGGTCACGGTGGCGTCCGTGTGGAGTTCCTCGGCCGTCACGCCGTGCTCACCGAGCACCAGCGACAGCATCATCGTGTAACAGCCCGCGTGGGCAGCGCCGACGAGCTCTTCGGGGTTGGTTCCCGCCCCGTCCTCGAACCGGGACTTGAAGGAATAAGGCGCGTCGTGGAGGAGGTTATGGCCGGTGGAGATGGTGCCGCTGCCTTCTTTGAGGCCGCCGTGCCAGGTTGCAGATGCTTTGTTTTCGCTCATGGATTGACATTATCGCGCGGCGCCCGGCCCGTGCGCGTCCCAGACCGGGTTGATTGTTACGGATGATGGCACCTTGACGACAACGTCCCCGTCCTCGTTAGCCAGCCATTCCCCGGCGGTGGTCCGGGCTGACCAGTCGGAAACTTTCGGGAGGTTGGGAGCCCCCTTCCCTTGAGCGGGCGCGCCGGGCGGGTTAAGGTTCCCGGCCACTTCGCAACCGCCTCTTACCCTTACCCTATGGCCACCCTCCCTGTCCTCGCCCCGCCGCAACCCACCCCGCTGGCCTACGATTCCAAGATCGAGGGGAACGTGATCTTCACCCAACTGGATGCCGCGATGAACTGGATGCGTAAGAACTCCCTCTGGCCCATGCCGATGGGGCTGGCCTGCTGCGCCATTGAGCTGATGGCGGCGGCCTCCTCCCGTTTCGACATCTCCCGCTTCGGCGCGGAGGTCATGCGCTTCTCGCCCCGGCAAAGCGACGTGATGATCGTCGCCGGCACCGTGACCTACAAGATGGCGTTGGCGGTCAAGCGCATCTACGAGCAGATGCCCGAGCCCAAGTGGGTCATCGCGATGGGTGCCTGCGCTTCCAGCGGCGGGATGTATCGCTCCTACAGCGTCTTGCAGGGCGTGGACCAGATTATCCCCGTGGACGTTTACATCTCTGGCTGCCCGCCCCGGCCGGAGGCGTTGCTGGAAGGGCTGATGCGCTTGCAAAACAAGATTCAGAACTCCCGCGGCACCTTCCTCGACCAGAAGCGCGAACTGCTCGAAACCCTGGACGCTTAGTTTTCACCCCCGAGGGAGAGGCCCGCGAAAGGCCGCGAAAGGGAAAAGGCAAAAAGGAAGAGGCTCCGTTTTTTGACCTTTCTTTCGCTTCTTTTCGCGTGTTTCGCGGGCATTCTCTCCTGTCCCATCCTTAATCAATTTCTCCCATGACCCGCGACGACGCCGTTTCCAAGCTCGCCGACAAGTTCGGCGAATCCTTGTCGAAGAAGACCGAATTCCGCGGGGAACTCTCCTTCTTCGTTCCTGCCGACCGGCTTAAAGAGGTTTGCTCGTTCTGCAAAAACGTTCTCGACTACGACTACCTGGTGGACGTTTCGAGCGTGGACAACTTCGGCGACGAGCCCCGGTTCGAGCTGGTTTATGAGCTTTACACGATGGCGGGCAACCATCACCTGCGTCTCAAAACCAGCGTGAGCGAGGATGACTTGGAGACGGTGCCCACGGTTTCCGACCTCTGGCCGACCGCCAACTGGCACGAGCGGGAGATCTTTGACATGATGGGCATCCGGTTCGTCGCCCACCCTGACATGCGTCGCATCCTGATGTGGGACGGCTACCCGTATTTCCCGCTCCGCAAGGATTTCCCGCTGGAGGGCAAACCTTCTGACGTGCCGGAGGTCGCCTTCACGGGCGCGGCCCCGCTCGGGGGCGGTCCGTTCGTGACCCCGGCCACGGACGCCGACTCCCGCAAACGCGAGCCGCGCGCCCGCCGGCCGCTCGACGCGGGCGATCCCTCGCACCAGTAGCCGCCGGCCGCCCGCTTGCGACGGTAATCTTGTCCGCAGATTACGCAGATTACGCAGATTATCTGAGGGGGTGGAGAAAGGCCGGCAAACGCCGTTGGTTGAAACTCTGAACCCCTTTCAGAAAATCTGCGGACCAAGCCGTGCCCTCTGACGCTCCCGAAACCCTCCGCGGCAGCGTCGAGCGCGTCACTTTTTTCAACGAGGAAACCGGGTTCGCCGTCCTGCGCGTCACCGTCCGCGGGCACCCGGAGCCGGTGACCATCCTCGGCAACCTGCCGGCCGCGCACGCCGGCGAGGCCGTCACCGCCGAGGGCCGTTGGACGCGCGACCCGCGGCACGGGCTCCAGTTCAAAGCCGACACCCTGCGGGCCGAAGCGCCAGATTCGCGCGAGGGCATCGAGCGCTACCTCGGGGGCGGGTTGATCCGGGGGATCGGACCCGTCCTGGCAAAGAAACTCGTCGAACGGTTCGGGGAACAGGTCTTCGACATCATTGACGGTCACTCCGCCCGGTTGGAGGAGGTGGACAAGGTCGGTCCCGAGCGTCGCCGCCGCATCAAGGCCGCTTGGACCGAGGGCAAGGCCGTGCGCGAGATCATGGTGTTCCTCCACGCCCACGGGGCCGGCTCCTCGCGGGCCGTGCGCATCTACAAGACCTACGGGGAACGGGCCGTGGAAACCGTTCGCGCCGACCCCTACCGGCTCGCGCGCGACGTGCCGGGCATCGGTTTCAAGACCGCCGACGGCATCGCGCAAAAGCTCGGGTTCGCCCCCGACAGCCCCCTGCGCGCCGCCGCCGGTCTGCGCTTCGCCCTGCACCGCGCCACGGACGAGGGTCACTGCGCGCTGCCGGAGGAACGGCTCACGGCGTGGACGGCGGAGCTGCTGGGGATTGATGAAACTTTGGTCCACGAGGCCCTCTCGACGGCGTTGACCAAGGGTGACGTCGCCCGCGGCGGCGACGGTGCGGCCGCGCTGGTCTATCTGCCCCGGCTCCTCGCCGCGGAGCGGGCCGTCGCCGGACGGGTCCTCCACCTTGCCGCGCAACCTCCCGCCTTCCCGGCCATTGACGCGGAAGCCGCGGCGGGTTGGTATGAAAAGAAGACCGGCCGCGACCTGTCCCCGTCGCAGCGCCGGGCGCTCGCCGCCGCCGTCGGCTCCCGGGTGTTCATCCTCACCGGCGGTCCCGGCGTGGGCAAAACGACGCTGCTCGACGCCATCCTCGCCGTGCTGCGGGCCAAGGGGGTCCAACCGGTCCTCGCCGCCCCGACCGGCCGCGCGGCGCAACGGCTCGGGGAAGCGACGGGGTTGCGCGCCAAAACCTTGCACCGGCTGCTCGAGTGGCAGCCGGGCGGCTTCGCCCACGACGAGGCCCGGCCGCTGGCGGGCGACCTGTTCGTCGTGGACGAATGCTCCATGCTCGACCTGCCGCTGACCCACGCCCTCCTGCGCGCCCTGCCCCCCGGCGCCGCGCTCCTGCTCGTCGGGGACGTGGACCAGCTCCCCAGCGTCGGCCCCGGGCTCGTCCTGCGGAACCTCCTCGACTCCGGCCGGGTGCCCTCGGCCCGGCTGACCGAGATTTTCCGCCAGGCCGCCGCCAGCCGCATCGTCCTCAACGCCCACCGCGTCAACGCCGGCGAGTTCCCCGAACCCGGCGCGCCGGGTGACGCGCACGCCGACTTCTTCTTCATCGAACGCCCCGAGCCCGAGCGGCTGGCCGAAACCGTGGCCGAACTGGTCGCCCGCCGCATCCCGGCGCGCTGGGGCCTCGACCCGGCCCGGGACATCCAGGTCCTCTGCCCCGGCCGGCGCGGGCCCGCGGGCTCCCGCGAACTCAACGCCCGGCTCCAGGCCCGGCTCAACCCGCCGCGCGACGGCGAGGAAACCGTCGCCCGCTTCGGCTGGACGTTTCGCCCCCGCGACCGGGTCATGCAGAACGCCAACGATTACGACAAGGAGGTGTTCAACGGCGACCAGGGCCTCATCGAGCGCGTGGACCCCGTGGACGGCGAGGTCCTGGTGCGCTTCGGCGGCGAGGGCGGCAGCCCGCGCACGGTGGCCTACCCCTTCGGTGAACTGGACGAACTCGAACCCGCCTACGCCATCACCGTCCACAAGAGCCAGGGCAGCGAGTTCCCGGCCGTCGTCATCCCGTTGACCACCAGCCATTACCCCCTGCTCCAGCGCAACCTCCTCTACACGGGCATCACCCGCGGCCGGCGGCTCGTCGTGCTCGTCGGCCAGCGGCCGGCCCTGGCGATGGCCGTTTCCCGCCAGCCGGACCGCGGTCGCTACGGGGCGTTGCTGGAGCGGCTGCGGGCGGGGTGAGATTGGGCGAAGATGGCGCCGGCTCCCGTTTGGGCTTGCCCCCCGGCGGGAGGTTCGGCCACAAGGGGGGCCGTGTTTGTTCCCGACTCCCCGCCGCCCGGTCCCGCGGTTTCCTCCGGCCGGTTGCCCGCGCGGAAGATCGCGTTGTTCCAGCTCGTCGCGACGACCTATTTCATGGTCGCCGGGGGTCCTTACGGCCTGGAGGACCTCGTCGGCGCGGTGGGGGGCTACGGGGCGGCGGTCCTCGTGCTGCTGGTCACGCCGCTGCTCTGGAGCCTGCCGACGGCGCTGATGGTGAGCGAGCTGTCGAGCGCGCTGCCGGAGGAGGGCGGCTACTACGCCTGGGTGCGTCGAGCGCTGGGGCCGTTTTGGGGGTTTCAGGAGGCGTGGCTCTCGCTGGCGTCCAGCGTGTTCGACTTGGCCATCTACCCGGCGCTGTTCGTGCGCTACCTCGCCGGGTTGCTCGGCCGGCCGGACCTCACCGCCGGCTGGCCCGCGTGGGGCCTCGGGGCGGGCGTGATTGCCGTCGGCGCGCTGGCTAACCTGCGCGGGGCGCGGACGGTCGGGGGCTCGTCGCTGGTGCTCATCGGGTTGCTGCTCGGGCCGTTCGTCGTCCTGTGCGTGGGGGCGCTGTTTCTCGACCCGCCGGCTGCCCCCGCGGCGGCGGCCGTGACGGCGACGCGGACCGACCTGTTCGCCGGCGTGCTCGTGGCGATGTGGAACTTCATGGGTTGGGACAACGCTTCCACGGTCGCCGGGGAGGTGGAGCGGCCCCAGCGGACTTACCCGCGGGCGATGCTCGCCGCCCTGGCGCTCGTGGTCGGCACCTACGTCCTGCCCGTGCTCGCCGCGTCGCGGGCGGGGCTGGCGCCGGCGCGGTGGACGGCGGGCTCCTGGGTGGAGGTCGGCACGCGCGTGGCCGGGCCGGCGCTCGGCGTGGCCATCGCCGCCGGGGGGATGGTCGGGGCCCTGGGGACCTTCAACTCCCTGGTGCTGTCCTACTCCCGGCTGCCGGTGGCCCTGGCGTTGGACGGCGTTCTCCCCGCCGCCCTGGCCCGGCGCCACCCCCGCACGGGGGCGCCGGTGCTGGCCATCGTCGCCCTGGCGGTGGCGTGGGCGCTGGCGCTCGGGTTGAGCCTGCCGCGGCTCTTCGCCCTGGACGTGGTCCTCTACGGCCTGAGCCTGTTGCTGGAGTTCGCGGCGCTGGTCGTGCTCCGTCGGCGCGAGCCGGGCCTGGCCCGACCTTTCCGGGTGCCGGGCGGGGACGCGGCGGCGCGGCTCCTGGGTCTCGGGCCGGCGGCGCTCCTCGGGTTGGCCATCTACGACCAGGCGCGGCGCTGGACGCCGGGGGAGGGCGAGACGCTGGCCCCGGCCTGGGGCATGGTGCTCGGGGCCGCCCTGGCCGGGCTCGGCCCGGCCGTTTACGTCCTCCGCCGGCGCTGGCACCACGGGGCCCGGGGTTGACCGGGAACGAGCCCACCCCGGGCGCGCCTTCCACGCCAGCTCCCCGCGGCACGTTTCTCGCTCCATCGTGAGGCTCTGTTCATTTCCCCCGTGCGAATCCTCGTCGTCGAAGATGATCCCGTCACCCGCGCCGTCCTCGCGCGGCTGTTGGAAACCCACGGCCACGAGGTCCACGCCTGCGCCGACGCGGAGAGCGCCGAAACCGCCTACCGCGGGCACGACGGGGAGTTCCCGCTGGTGATCCTCGACCTGTTCCTGCCCGGCCGCAACGGGTTCGACTTCTGCCGGTGGCTGCGCGAGGAGCCGGGCGGCGACCGCCATTACGTCCTCGCCGGCACCGCCTCCAAGGAACCCGCCGACCTGCGCCGCATCCTCGATGCCGGGGCGGACGATTACCTCATCAAACCCTACCGACAGGCGCTCCTGGACGTGCGGTTGGCCGTGGCCGAGCAGAACCTCCGGGTCCGGGCCGCCCGGCGCGAGCTGGAGGAGCAGCTCCGCGGCGAGCGCGAGCGGCTCGCCTACCTGGCCACGCGCGACCCGTTGACCAAGCTCTTCAACCGCGCCCAGCTCGCCACCGCGATTGACGAGGCCATCACGCAGGTCGCCACCGGCGGACCGCCGGGGGCGTTGATCTACATTGACCTGGACAACTTCAAGATCGTCAACGACACCCTCGGCCACGCCGCGGGCGACCGGCTGCTGGTCCAGTTGGCCTACCTCCTGCAGGGCGCCACCCGGCACGGCGACGTGGCCGCGCGCTTCGGCGGCGACGAGTTCGTCGTCCTGCTGAAGAACGTTTCCCCCGCGGAGGCGACCACCCTGGCCGAGCGTTTCCGCGCCCGGATCGGCGACTTCATCTTCTGCGACTCGGGCAAGAGCTTCAACGTCGGCGTGTCCATCGGCCTGGTCCCCCTCAACGGCCAAGCCCCCGGCGAGCAGGTCGTCGCCTACGCGGACGCCGCGTGCTACGCCGCCAAGTCGCGCGGGCGCAACCGGGTGGAGATGTATCAGGCCAACGGCCGCGAGCTGGCCCAGCTCCGGCGGGACTCGGATTGGATGTCCCAGGTCAAGGAAGCGTTGAAGAGCAACCGCTTCGAGATCTGGTTCCAACCCATCGTCGAACTGGACACCGGCCGGCCGCACTCCTACGAGGCGCTCCTGCGGCTGTGCACCGCGACCGGCGAATACGCGAACCCGAGCGTGTTCCTGCCCGCGGCCGAGCGTTTCCGGCTCATGCGCGAGATTGACCGCTGGGTCATCCGCGCTGCCATCCGCCACCTCGGGGCGGACGACACCCTGAAGCTCGCCATCAACCTCTCCGGCCAGAGCTTCGGCGACGACGCCCTGCCGGAATTCATCGAGAAACGCTTCAGCGCCTCGGGCGTCGCCCCGGAGCGGGTAACGTTCGAGATCACCGAGAGCGCCGTGATCTCCAACCTCGCCACCGCCCAGACGATGATCGAGCGGCTGCGCGCCAACGGCTTCCGCTTCGCCCTGGATGATTTCGGCGCCGGCTTCTCCTCGTTTGCCTACCTCAAGCACCTGCACGTTGACTACCTGAAAATTGACGGCTCCTTCATCCGCGACCTCATCCGCGACCCGGCCAACCTGCCCATCGTGAAGGTGATGCACGACATCGCCCACCATCTGAACATCCGCTCCGTCGCCGAGTTCGTGCAGGGCGCCGAGGAGGTCGCCGCCCTGCGCGGGATCGGCGTGGACCTCGCGCAGGGGTATTTCTTCGGGAAACCCGAACCTCGGCAAGTCGTGGAGACGATGACTTTCCGGTGAACGGGTTCCGATCATCCCGCCGCCGGCCGCAGCGTCAGCCGGTGGCGCGTTTCCCCCGGCAGGAACGGTTGCGCCCGCCCCGCGGCCCAGGCCGCGTGCCCGGCCCGGTAGAACGGCGAGAGCGGGTGCCCGCTCGCCCCGCCGGGCTGGTGGTAAATCCCCTCCGCCTCCCGCCCCGGCGCGACGACCATCCGCAGGGACGCCCCGAAGTTCGGCGTCTGCACCCGCGGCATTCGGCTGTCGCCCGGCAAACCCTCCGCCGGCATGTCCAGGAACCGGCCGACCCAACCCGGCAGCGCGCCGGAGAGCGGGTGCCGCATCCGCAGGGTGTTCGCCCGGCCCCAGGTCGCCTCGCGCAACGGGGACTCCCCGCCCACCTTCGCCACGGTTTCCCGCGCCGCCGCGAGCAGGAGTGCGTCCCAGCTCGGGGCCGAAGCCGGCCGTAGGTGCGCCGGCCGTGCCGTGAGGATGCTCCAGAGCGGCTGCTCGACGCCCGCGCCGTAGCCCGTCGCGGCCGGGTCGCGGCGGTGAACGGGGGCGTACACCGGCCCCAGCACCGCTTCGAGCACCTGCAAACGGAACCGGCGCACCAGCCGGTGCCCCGGCTCGTCCGCCGCGGCGTGGCCGTGCCATTCGTGCAGGAGCCGGCGCATCTCGGTCAACCCGGCGTCGCCCCGGATCGCCTCCTCGGTTAACACGTCGCCCAGCAGGTCCGCCCAGCGGCGCAGGAAGCGAGACTCGTCGTCCAACTGCACCGCCAGCAGGTCCGCCGGGGTCGCCGGGTTCCCGGCCAGCGCCGCGAGCCGGTCCCGGACCTGCGCCCCGCGCGCCGGGTCGTCGTAGCCGCCGTCGCCCAGCCGCGCCAGCGCCTCGCCCCCGACCATCCGGTGGTTTGCGGACCACAGTTGCCCGTCCGCGGGATCACGCACGACCGGAACGCTCTCCGGTGGGAGGAACCCTTCCCAGCGCCGGGTCCCGTCCGCCCAGCTCCCGGCCGTGAACCCGTCGAAGCCGACCCGACGCGGCACCCGGCCGATGATCGTCCACGCGACGTGCCCGGCCCGGTCGCCGACGAGGAGGTTCTGCGCCGGGATGCCAGCGCGGTGCGCCACGGCCAGGACCTCCCCCACGTCGCGGGCCTCCGCGAGGTCCCACACGGCGAAGTTCACCGCGTCCGGCGCGTGCATCACCCAGCGTAGGGCCAGGGTGCGCCCGCTCGCCGCCGGCCCGGCTTTGGCCAACACCGGCCCCCAGCGCGTGTGGCGGGTTGCCAGCGTCTCGGGCGCCCCGTGCGCGACCCGGAGCGTTTCCCGCACCGTCGTGAACCGTTCCCAGCCGTCGCCGTCCGGCACCCGGTAGCGGGTGGAGTCGGCCGGGTCCACGTCCACGACCACCACGTCGGAGTGGTCCAGGTAGCCGTTGGTGAACGCCCACGCCACGTCCCCGTTGGCGCCGAGGATCACGCCCGGCATCCCCGGCAGGGAAACGCCCGTGACCGCCCGCCCCGGCCGCTCCAGCCGGACGCGGAACCAGGTGTTCGGCACGCCCAGCCCAAGGTGCGGGTCCCCCGCCACCAGCGCCGCGCCCCCGGCCGCGGCGCGGCTCCCGGACAGGGCGAAGGCGTTCGAGCCGGGAAACTCCTCGGGAAAGGCGGCAGGCCGCAGGCCGCCGGCCGCCGGGCGTGGTTCGCGCACGCCCGCCGTGACCGGTTCCCCGCTTTCCTCCTTCCTCCTTCGGCCTTCCTCCTTCGGTCTTTCCTGCCACGCCTCCGCGCCCGGCACCGGCGGAGCGGGCGCGTGCGAGCCGTCCAGCGCCGCCGTTCGTTCCAACACGCGGGGCCAGAGGAAATCTCGCACCGCTTCCCCGTAAGTGTCCGCCACCGCCAGGCGGACCCGCTCCTCCCGGCCGTCGCCGCCCTGCAGGTCCAGCGCCATCGCGTAAACCACGAGCACGGAATCCACCCGCGTCCACGGGCGGGGCGTTTCCCGCAGCAGCCCGTATTCCCACGGCCGGGCGCCCAGCGCCCCCGACCCGGCGTTGACCCCCGCCGCGTAGGCGTCCAGCCGGTGGGTTTCCACCGGGGTGAGCCGTTCCGCCACCTCCTCCGCCCGCGCCCGGAAGCGGTGGCGGCGGGTTTCCCGGTCCAGCGGGAGCGCCGCCGGGCCGACGAGTTCCGCCAGCTCCCCCGCCGCCCGCCGCCGGAGCAGGTCCATCTGGAAGAGCCGCTCCTGCCCGTGCACGAAGCCCAGCGCGCGGGCCGCGTCGTCGGCGTCCCGGGCGCGCACGGTGGGGACGCCCTGGTCGTCACGCGCCACGAGGACCTCCGCGCCGAGCCCCGGCAGGGACCGGGCCCCGTCCAGCGCCGGACGGCTGGCGGCCAGGAACCACCCACCCGCTGCGACGACCAGCCCGACGAGCAGACCCAGCGCGGTGAGCAGCCGGTGGAGGAGGCGGACGGGGCGGCGTGCGCTCAAAGTTTCCCGGATTTGGTCACTTCAGGTTAACGACCGACGACGCCCCTTCGCTCGCCAGCAGTTCGCGCACCCGGTCCATGAACCGGCGCACCCGGTCGGCGTCCAAGGGGTTGGCCCAGTGGCCGTCCCGCTTGAAGTGCGAGCCGACGATCAGCCCGTCGCACACCGGCAGGAAGCTCCCGACGTTTTCCGCGTCCACCCCGGAGCCGACGAAGACCGGCAGCCGCGTGCGTGCGCGCGCCTCCCGCACGTCGGCCGGCGCCGGCGGGTGGCCGGTCGCGGCGCCGGTGACGATCACCGCGTCCGCCCGCATGAACTCCGCCGCCGCGGCCATTTGCCCGAGGGAAACGTCGACCGTGATGGCGTGGCTGGCGTGCTTCTTCTTGAGGTCCGCCCAGACCCCCACCCCGTGCGCCCCGATGGTCCGGCGGAAGCGCAGGAGCTCCGCCGCCGAGGAGTCAATGAAGCCCTCATCCGCCACGTGGGCAAAGGCAAACCCCTCCACGCGCACGAAATCCAGCCCGGCGGCCAGGGCCACGGCCATCGCCTCCCGGTTGGCGCCCGCCAGGATCTGCACGCCCGTCGGCCGCTGGCCCTCCGCGCGCACGGCCGCGGCCACCACGGTCATCACGGCGACGATCTCCGGCCCCACGCCCGCCCGCAGGTAGGGCGTGTCGTGCATGTTTTCCACGGCCAGGCAGTTCACCCCCGCCCCCACCAGCAGCCGGGCCTCCTGCCGCGCCGTTTCCACCAGCTCCGCCACCCCCAGCCGCGCCGCGGGCGTGCCCGGCAGCGCCCCGACGTGGATCATGCCCACGATGGGCGGCGCGTCCCCGGTGCCCTCCGGCAGGGCGGCGGCTGCCGGCGCGTCGGGTGTCGTCGTCGAGGAGGGCAGGAGGTCAGGCATGGGAAAGGGGGAAAAACCGGGGGAACGTTCAACGTTCATCCTCCAACGTCCAACATCGAACGGGCCGAGGGAAAAGCGCGCCCGCGTCCGCCTCTCTTCTCGCCCCAAGGCGGGAGGTTGGATGTTCCTTCTCCTTCAACCCTTGGCGTTGCCCAGGTTCCGTTCCCAAAACCCTAGCCAGCGCCGGCGGTATTCCGCGCCGCCCGCGTGCCAGAGCTCCTCGTGGCCGCCGCCGGGCACGGGATACCACTCCCCGCGGGCGCCGAGCGCGGCCCGCAGACGCTCGGCGTGCGCGAGCGGGATGCGGTCGTCGGCCGTGCCGTGGATCAACAGGACCGGTCGGGGGCCGAGGCGCGCGGCGCTCCGTTCCGGGGAGACGGCGTCGGGGTCGAACTCGGCCAAACGCCCGGCCCGGGCCAGCGCCAGGTCGCTCACCCAGGCCGGCAGGTGCAGCCACAGCCGGCCGTGGTCGCGGATGGTTTCGCACAGGTCCGGGAAGGCGCATTCCACGATGGCGGCCCGCACGCGGGGTTCGTCGGCCATCGCCTGCAAGGCCACCGACCCGCCGTAGGAACAGCCGAAAACGCCCACGGGACCCAGCTCCCCAAACCGGCCGGCGGCCGTGTCCAACACCCGCGCGAAGTCCGCCCGTTCGTAAAACCCGTAGGTCGCCCACCGCCCCCCGCTCTCGCCGCACGCGCGGGAATCGTAGAGGATGGCGCCGTAGCCGTGGGCCGCCAGGAACTGGGCCGGGCCGAGCATGGATTCCTTGCAGGAGGAAGAGCCGTGTAGCAGCACCACCGTCCCGCGCGGGGCCGCCCCGCCAGCCGCCGGCCGCACCAGCCAGCCCTTGAGCCAGACCCCCGACGCCGCCTCGGTCCAGAACTCCTCCGCCCGGAGTCCGACGGCCGCGGGTGTGCGGTCCGCGTAGAGCCGCCAGCGCTCCAGGCGGGAGGGTCGGATAATGGCAAACGGCAGGATGTTCCGCACCGTCCAGGCGCCGGCGAGCAGGAGGATCACGGCGACCGCCGCCGCCCCGCGCCCCACGCGCCGCCAGGTGGTTGACGGCTTCCGGGCACCGTGGGGCGCGGCGTGACCGACCGAAAGCGCCGGCGTTCCGCGCCGCGGGGGCGCCCGGAGATCATCGCCGGCCACGGGGAATTTCATCGGCGGCAAAACGTTTCCAGAAACTCCACCTGCGCCCGCACGTAGGGCTCCCCGCCCGCGTGCCACAGGCCGTAGTGCCCGCCGCCCGGAATCTCCAGCCAACGGTTGCCAGGCGTCGGCGGCAGGTTCGCGAAAATACGCCGGCCGTAGCCGATGGCGATGTGGGTGTCCGCCGTCCCGTGCAGGAGCAGCACGGGCCGGTCAATGGCCCGCGCCGACTCCTCCGGCCGCACCGCGCCCGGGTCGAAACCCGCCAGCCGCCCGGCCCCCGCCAGCGCCCAGGCCGCCAGCCGGCCGTCCCGGGTGCGCCCGAGCCGGCGGGCATAGTCCGCCGTCACCTCCGGCAGGGTGGCGAACGTGCTCTCCGCGATGCCGCAGACCACCCGCCGGTCCGCCGCCATCGCCTGGAGCGCCACCGCGCCGCCCAGGGACGTGCCCCACACCGCCACCGGCCCCGGACCGCCCCCCGCGGCCAGGCGGGTTTCCAGGAAGTCCAGCCAGCGGGAGAAATCGCGCTTCTCGTGATACCCGTAGGAGCACCAGCGGCCACCGCTATCCCCATGACCGCGGCCGTCGTAGGTCAGACAGCGGAAACCCGCCGCGCCGAAGCGGCCCGCCAGCGGCAGGGTGGCCTCCTTGCAGGACGAGACGCCGTGGAACAGCACCACCGTCCCCCGCGCCAGCCCGCCGGGGGCCGGCTCCGTCAACCACCCGCGCAGCACGATCCCCGGCGCGACCTCCAACGCCACCCGCTCCCCGCGCAACCCCCGGCGGGCCGGCGTTTCCCCCCGCCAGAGCAGCGCCCGCTCGATCCGAAAGGGCCGGACGATGGCGCGGGCCAGGATCCCCTGCGCCCAGCCCGCCACCCGCCCCGGGCGGCGCGGGTTCGCCTCCCCGTCCCGTGCGGGGGCTGCGACCGCCGACCGGGGCGAGGAGAGAATCGGCATCGGTTAAACTTCCCTCGGAACGGCCCCGGGCAACATCGCTCTTTTCGGTGCGGGCATCGCCGCGGGCGATGCGGGCCTCCCGCCGTCGGCGGCGTTGACCTGGAAGAACCCAATCTTTGCGGAAGGTTTTCCCGCTCCAACCAACGCCCGGTTGCCACGCGGATCATCGTCGGCCACGCTTGCTGCAAGGCCCAGCCCGGGTTGACGCAAACCGTCGCGGCGTTCTAGGGTGAACCCCGTTTGCGTTAGCCGGCGAACTTGGTTCGTCCATCGCTTGTCAAGGGGCTAAACTCGTTTATCAACCGCTCGGTCATTAAGCTACCACGGAAGAAATTGTTTTATGCGAAAACCTGGCGACAGCATCGGACGTTGTTTGCTCAAAGAGAAGATCGGGGAGCTAGGATTTTATATTAAAACTTGGCGCGCGACCGACGAGCGAGGAGTTGAGGTGGTCTTAAAACTTCATCACTCGATTGTTTCGAGTGAATATGACCCCGCTACTAATAACTTGTCTGATAAAGTAGCAGGGATGGTTCCACGCTTGGATTGTCTGGTAGCCATGCCGCCACACCCGGGAATTGCCCCGTGGACCCAATGTGAGTTCAACCCTGAGCAGGATTATTTGCTTCTCCGCAGATTATACTACCGTGACAGCCTCGGGGACCAAGTCCCGATTCCCTATACGCCCCAATACATCGGGATCCTTGACGAGATCGCTAAAGGAATTGACTTCCTTCAAAACCAACGTGTCGGGCACGCCGCGATGTTCCCAGGTAATCTGCTGACGGACGGATCGCACGGCTACTTCGCAGATTTCGGGTTGGAGGAACTACACCACTTAATAGAAACGGGATACGATGGGCCACGGCCGGGTGGAACCAAGTTGAAATTCTTCTTCGATCAGCTTGCTGGATTACGTGGAGACGAAGAAATAGTTGCCAAATTTGGAGCCCTCTACTTCTATTTGCGGACGGGAAAGTTTGTTTTCGGTAGCTTCGCTTGGGGTCCAGATAGTGCCTCTCACCGAGTTTTTCATGCCATGAAAGAATACCGAGAGACAGGAAGGCTGTGCCTGGATGCGTTGCCAAATCTAAGAGAGCGTGAGGCTGTCGCACGCGCCTTGACGACAGATAAATCCCAGCGATTCGCTTCCTGTTCGGAGTTCATGACAACTATTGCTCCCTAAACGAGAGGAGCGGACGCCGGCATTTATCCACCGTGCTCCGACGCACTACCTCCTCAAAGGAAACTTCCCTCGGCGTCGAGTTGTTCAGCGTGCGCGGCCATGCTGACTGACTTCCTGCCGGTCCCCGTCACCCGGGGAAAATGCCCCCGCCGCCCGGCCGCGCGGCCGGACCCAGCCCGGCAGGCGCCCCGGGCGGGCGCGCACAATCCGACTTGTGCGGACCGGCGCCGGGTCTTAACAGGTAGTG
>CAXTFX010000011.1:18256-25002 GCA_964243185.1 uncultured Chthoniobacterales bacterium | reverse complement strand
GTTTAACCCCACGTTCGATTTCGAGTCGAGTGCCTTAAACCGGGCTCAGCCACTCTTCCGGGTGGTCCCCGCCCGCAAAACCGGCGTCCGGGGAACGGCGGAACCTTGCCACGTTCCCGCCGGCGGTCAACCGCCATCCCGATCCGTGCCCACGACCGGTCAGCTCGCCGCGCCTCCGGGCGGCACCGGCAGGGGCGGGGGCTGACGCACGGCCCGGACCGGGCGCCGGAACGCGCCGCCCCGGTTGAAGTTTTCCCAGCCCCGGCGCAGCCAGCGCAGCAGGGAGGCGGCCAGCCAGAGCGCCCACGCGAGCATCAGCAGGCGATACCACCACACCGACACCGTCACGGCGCCGGGGCGGGGCAGGGGGCCGGCCTCGCACCGCGCCTGGAACCAGCGGAGCGCGGTGCGGGAGGAACCGTTGCCCAGGATGAACATCTCCGGGTCGCCGAGCAGCCCCTCGGCCACCACGGCGACGAGGGTGACGAGCGCCGCCAGGGTCAGCCCGAGCAGCAACGCCTGAAACCCGTTGTGCCCCGTCGGCGTGAGCCGCGCGAACCCGGCTTCCCCGCGCCACTGGAGCAGGAACAGCCACGCCACGACGGCCAGCGCCGCGGGCAGGAACACCTGCGTCAGCCCGAGGGCGAGCAGCATCCAGGCGCCCGTCCCGAGCGGCGAGCGCCCGAGCCGGCCCAGGGCGACGGCCGCCAGCAGGGAGCAGACGAGGATCCCCCAGAACCGCACGGCGGGACCCCGTTGCGGGCCGAAGACCCCCAGCGTCCAGCGGTCGCCCGGCAGGGTGAGGACGGTCGAAGCGTTCGCGCTTTCCACCGGCAGGCGCACGTCCTCGACCTGCGTGCGGAGCCCGAGCGGGGCGTTGATCTTCCAGGCGAGGGTGACGGCCTGCTCGCCGGGGCGCAGCGGGACGACGAGCCGCGCGCCGTCCATCCGCACGGGCATCGGCTTGTCGTTGTGCGTGAGGGAGGTGACCTCCGCGTCCGCCGGCAGGGTGACGGGGAAATCCTCCCCCTGGCTGGCGCGCAGGGCCAGGGTGAGCTTGGACACGCGCTGCCGGCGGCCGAGCGCCACCTCGTGCCTGGCCCGGCTGACGGTGACGGTGGCCCCCGCGACGGACTCAGGGCGGCTGACGGCGAGCTCCACCCCCTCGCCCGGCCACGGCTGCCAGACGGGGACCAGCCCGGCGTTCCCCGGCTCGAACACCGGCGGCAGACCCGCCAACACCACGTTCCACACCGGCGAGGCCACCAGTTGCCAACGCTCCACCCAGGGGTCGCCGGCCCGCGTGGCCAGCTCGAGGCGCTCCGTCGGCGTCAGGGTGCTCTCCCAGGTGAACGTGAGCTCCTGCGCGCCCAACCGGACCTCGATGAACCCGTCCCGGGCCGCCGCGTCGGCGGAGAGCACGTTCTCGCCGGGGAGCAGCGGGAGGCGCAACGCGGCGGCCTTCCCCGCCGGGGTGAGCCGTTGGACGGTGGTGCGGACCTGCCAGACCAGCCCGAGCTCCAACTGGCGGTCCACGTTGAAGAGGGCCTGGAACTCGTTGCGGTCGTAGGACGCCGTGGTTCCCCCGGTCGCGGCGGCCGCCTTCTCCTGACGGGTGAAGAACACCTGCGCCTCGGGCACGCCGTCGGGGCGGACCCCGTTGAACGTCCAGCCGGGCGCCTCGATCCGCACCCGCCGGGGCTTCAGTTGGTAGGTCCATTCCCACTCCGTCACCTCCGGCAACATCCCCTCGACCCGGACCCGGTGGACGCCCGGCGGAAGGGCGATCCACAGGTAGCCGTCCGCCCGGCGCAGGGCGGCCTCCGGTTTGTCGTCCACCGTCACGGCGACGGGCGACCACGCGGGCAGCCTCCCCGGCAGCGGGACGGCCGTCTGGATCGCGGCGTGAACCTCCGCCTCCAGGACCAGGCGGCGGCCGGTCAGGGTCAACGTCACAGCGGGCAGGTCGGCGGCGTTCGGGTAGGCGTCGGGCGTTTCCAACAACCTCTGCCGCAGGGCGTCGAGCAGCGCCTTCTCGGGGAACTGCGCCCGCGCCGGGACCGCGCCGCCGAGCGTGAGCAGGACTGCCGCGAGCGTTCCCGCCGTCCGTGGCCCGGCGGCCGTTCGACGGAGCCACCCGCCCCAGCGCCGCGCGTCGAGCAGGACGGCGGCGAGAGCCAGGACGAGGAGGACGCGCAGCACCGTCAGCACGCGCTCCACTGCGCTGGAAACCAGCACCGGGCGCACCCGCTGGCCGGCCTGCACGGGGCCGTTCCAACCGAAGGACACCGTGCGCCACGACCATTCCGGGACGCCGGGGCCGGTCTGGATTTTCGCCTTGGCGTCGAAGAGCAGGTTCTCCTTCCCCGCGGCCTTGCTCGGGTAAGCACGGCTGGAGGGCAGAGGCATCCCGCGGCCGGTGCGGTCCGCGGCCGAGTCCGCGTCCCCGTCCGGCTCCCCGGGCGCGGCGGCCGGAGCGTTCGGCGTCACGTAGCCGGTCGGCCCCGGCGCCGCCTGGAACTCGCCGGAGGAACCGACCCGTTCCAACTGCGGGTAAATCGCCTGCTGCACCTGCCGCGTCACGAACGGCACCAGCACGAGGACGAACACCACGAGGCAGAGCCACTTCCCGACCGTGACGAGCCGCCGCCCCGCCCCGGCGGGCACGACGCGCGCCAGGGCCAACGCCGCGAGCAGCGCCAGCCAGGCGTAACGCGGCGCCCCGGGCTCGTGGTAGGCCAGCGCGAAGGCGCAGAACGCCAGCGCGCCGGCCGCCCACCCCCAGAGCCGGCCGACGGCGAGCGTGAAGATCAGGAGGAGGAACAGGTCGAGCAACGTCCACGCCGTCAGCCAGTCCCCCCGCACCCAGTCTGACCCGAACAGGGCGAACAACCGCCAGCCGGGGGGCAGGTTCAGCGTCACGTTCAGCGTCTCCGCATCCGCCTGCCAGCCGACGGCGGAGAGCTCCGGCGCGCGGGCCATCCGGCCGGTCGCCTCCAGGTTCACGGCCCGCGTGCGGACCTCCACGCCGGGGGCGGCGGTCTGCGGGTTGCGCGTGATGAGCTGCCCCTGGCCGGCGCTGCGGACGGAGCCGAGGTCGGTCCCCGGCGCGGCGTCCAGGCGCCAGACGCGCTGCATCGCGCCGCTGATCCCGTCACGGAACGTCAGCCCGCGGCCGTTCTCGTCCAGCCACAACGTGCGGGCGATGGACAGCCCGGCGGGTTTCCCCTGCCCCATCCCGCGCATCCGCTCCTCGATCCGCAGCGGGCCGGACGCCGGTTCCCAGCGGAACACCGGCAGCTCGCGCCAGCGTTCCGGGAACGTCGTCTGGGAAACGTCAATCGCCGGCGCCCCGGTGATCTCCACCGTGCGGAAGTCCGGCCGGGAGCGGAACGCGACGAGGAGGTCCGCCGCGGCAGGTTTGGCGTCGGGCGCGAAGCGGAGCTCCCGCGCGTCGTCCGTGCGGAAGGCGTCGGCCCGGACCGTCCACTTCCCCGCGCGCACCTGCGCCCGCATCCGTCCCGCGGGGTCCACCGCCACCGGCAGCGCGCTCTCGACGGCGGCCAGCTTCCAGCCTTCCGGCAGGACGGCGCCGAGGTCCTCCTCCCGGCTCTTGCCGGACACGGTCAACTCGATCTCCACGCGCAGCCAGAGCGGGATGCCGTCCTCCAGCGCGGCGTAAACCCGGGTGGACAGGAAATCCTTGTCGGCCGGCTCCGCGGCCCCGGCGCGCCGCAGCCACAGGAATCCCTGCGCGTCCCACGTCGGCGCCGCCACCGGCTGGCCGTCCACGACCAGCGCCAGCAGGCCGATCTCGCGGGGCACGGGCAGGCCGCGCGGCGGTTCGCCCCAGCGGAAAACCCCTTCCAGCCGGTGCATCCCCGCGCTCAACCGGACCGCCGGCCCCCCGCCGTGCGCCACCACCGGCAGCGCCCCGCCGTCGGCCGTGACCTCCATCGGCCAAACGTCCGCCCCGCCGGGCAGGGGGACCCACGTTTCGTGGAACGTGGTGACGTCGAGGTCGAAGCGCCCCCCGGCGCGGTCCGCCCGGAGGCCCAGGCGCGACGGCCAGAAGGGGAGGGGCTGCTTCGGGTCGTCGTAGGGCGTCGGGCTCCCGCGGGTCTCGTCGTTCCAGGTGGCCCAGCCCTCCCAGGGCCGGAGCGCCTCGGGGATGTCCTTGGTCTGCGGTTCAGAAGCCGGCGGGGCGGCGCGGCCCGGGCCCGGGAACCAGGCCAGGGCGGTCAGGAGGAGAACCAAGGCGGAGGGCAAGCGCGGGGAAAAGGGCATGGGCAAAGCCGTGGAAAACCCATGTTTTAGGACACGGCGGACGCGCTGTAACGAAAAACCGCGGTCCCCGCGGCGTTCCGACCCGGTGGCAGCGCGCGGTTCCCGTGGCCGTGCTACGTTCCCCCGGTCCGCCCCGGCCCGCGCCCGCCTATGCCCCCGCTTTCCGCCTGCGTCCTGCGGCCGTGCGAGGAGCGCGACCTGCCGGACCTGCGCCGGCTCATCGCCTCCATCTCCGGCAACCTCACGTCGCTGCCCAAGGAGAACTCGTTCATCGAGCAAAAGGTCTTCCGCTCCCGGCGCGCCTTTGACCCGCGCACGGCCAAGCCGGGGGACGACCACTACCTGTTCGTGCTGGAGGACACGGCCGCGGGCGAGGTCGTCGGCACCGCGGGCCTGATCGCGCGGGTCGGCGGTTTCGACCCGTTCTACTCCTACGAGGTCCGCCGCGAACGCTTCAGCCACCCCGCCCTGGGCGTGGAGAAGGAGCACCCCGTGCTGCACCTCAAGACCGACCACAAGGGTCCCTCCGAGTTGTGCAGCCTCTACCTGCGGCCGGACCGGCGCGCGGGCGGGCTGGGGCGGCTGCTGTCGCTGGGGCGTTTCCTGTTCATGGAACGGTTCCGGGCGCGCTTCGACGCGCGGGTTCTCGCCGAGCTGCGCGGGCACCTGGACGCGGACGGCCGCTCGCCGTTCTGGGAGGGGGTGGGCCGGCACTTCTTCAACCACGACTTTGACGCGGTTGACGTGCTCTCTGGTCTGGGGGAGAAGGACTTCATCCGCGACCTGATGCCGCGGCACCCGATCTACACCACGCTCCTCGCCCCGGCCGCGCAGGCGGCCATCGGCCGCGTCCACGCCGAGGCCGAACCCGCCTGGCGGCTGCTCGTGACCGAGGGGTTTGCGCCCAACCAGGAGGTGGACATCTTCGACGCCGGCCCGCTGCTCGCGGCCCCGCTGGCGACGGTCCGCACGGTGCGCGAGGTCCGCCGCGCCCCGTGGCGCGGGACGTGGGAACCCGAGTCGGACGGCGACGCGGCCCGCGGGCCGCTCTGCCTGGTGTCCAACGACCGGCTGGAATTCCGCGCGGGCCTGGGGCACGTCCGCCCGGACGGGGACGGCGTGGACCTCCCCGCCGCCCTGGCTGCCACGCTCGGGCTCCGGGCGGGCGACCCGGTTGCCTTCGTCCCGGCCCACCCGGCGCGTGCCCCCGTGCCGAACCTCGCCCCGGAGACGCTCTCCACGACCTAGGGATGGACCTCGCCGCCGACGACGACAACGACGTGCAGGAGTGGAACTTCGACGGCCTCATCGGGCCGACGCACCACTTCGGCGGGCTCTCCCCCGGCAACGTCGCCTCCCGGGCGCACGGCCGCCGCGTTTCCCACCCCCGCGCGGCGGCCCTGGAGGGGCTGGCCAAGATGCGCGCCCTGGCCGACCTCGGCGTGCGTCAGGCGGTGGTCCCGCCGCTGGCGCGCCCGGCGGTGCACGTCCTCCGCGCGCTGGGGTTCGCGGGTCCCGACGAAGCCGTGTTGCGCGCCGCCGGCCGGGACGCCCCGGAACTGCTCTCCGCGTGCGCGTCGGCTTCGAGCATGTGGACGGCCAACGCCGGCACGACGACGCCCGCGGCGGACCACGCCGATGGCCGGACGCACTTCACGCCCGCCAACCTGGCGCGCAATTTCCACCGCGCCATCGAGGCGCCCGAGACCGCCGCGCTCTGGCAACGGCTGTTGCCCGACCCGGCGCGCTTCGCCCACGGTCCGCCGCTCCCCGGCGGCCCGGCCTTCGCGGACGAGGGCGCGGCCAACCACACCCGGCTCTGCCCCGCCCACGGCGCCGGACCCGGCCTGCACCTGTTCGTTTACGGCACGACCGCGTTTCACCCGGAAAACGTTCAACCCCAACGCTTCCCCGCCCGGCAGACCCGCGAGGCCAGCGAGGCGGTCGCCCGGCTCCACGGCCTGGACCCGGCGCGCGTCGTCTTCGCGCGGCAGAACCCGGCCGCCATTGACGCCGGGGTTTTCCACAACGACGTGATCGCCACGGGCAATGAGGGTATGTTCCTGTTTCACGCGGAGGCGTTTGCGGACACGCCCGCCGTCACCGCGGAGCTCGCCCGGCGCTGGCAGGCGTTCTACCCGGATGCCGAACCCCTGCGGCTGCGGGAGGTCCCCGCGGCGGAACTGCCGCTGGTGGAGGCCGTTCGCACCTACCTGTTCAACAGCCAGCTCGTCACCCTGCCCGCGCCGGACGGCGGCCGGCGCGCGATGGCCCTGGTCGCCCCGGCGGAATGCCGGGAGTCCCTCGCGGCGTCCGCGGTCCTCGGCCGCTGGCTGGCGGACGAGGCCAACCCCATCCGCGCCGTGGTTTACCTCGACCTGCGCGGCAGTATGAGCAACGGCGGCGGCCCGGCGTGTCTGCGGCAGCGCGTCGTCCTCTCGCGCGCCGAGGCGGCGGCG
>CAXTFX010000011.1:4188-18156 GCA_964243185.1 uncultured Chthoniobacterales bacterium | reverse complement strand
CCCTCCGGCAGCCGGGACGCCGCCGGGCTGGCGCGGATGCGGGCGGCGCTGGCGGAAACGTTCGGGCAGCTCGCCCCGGTCGAGGAGATCGCGCTCCCCGGCACCGACGCCCCCGCCCTGCGCCTGCGCCAACGGCCGGAGGCCCGGCGGCAGGTGCTCCTCGTCGGGCACTACGACACGGTCTTCGGACCTGAACACCCGTTCCGCGAGGTTCTCCCGCCGGACCCCGCGCGGCCGGGCGTCCTGCGCGGGCCGGGCGTGGCGGACATGAAGGGCGGGCTGGTCATCATGTGGCACGCCCTGGCGGCGCTGGAAGGTTCCCCGGAAGCGGCGGGGTTGGGCTGGGAAATCCTCCTCAACCCGGACGAGGAGCTCGGCTCACCCTCGTCCGGCGCGCGGCTGGCCGAGGCCGCGGGACGGCACCGCCTGGGGCTGGTCTTCGAGCCGGCGCTGCCGGACGGCGGGCTGGCCTCCGCGCGCAAGGGGTCGGGGAACTTCACCGCGACCGCCCACGGCCGCGCGGCCCACGCGGGGCGGGATTTCTCCCACGGGCGCAACGCCGTCGCCGCGCTGGCCGGGTTCATCGTCGGCGCGGACCGGCTCAACGGCCGGCGCGAGGGGGTGACGGTCAACGTCGGCGCGGTCGCGGGCGGCGGGGCGGTCAACGTCGTCCCCGACCGGGCGGAGTGCCGGTTGAACGTCCGCACGGTCCGGCCGGGGGACGAGGCGTGGGCGGTGGGGGAGTTAGGAAAACTGGTCCGCGCCGCGCCGGAGGGCGTCCGCCTCGAACTCACCGGCGCGTTCAGCTCGCCGCCGAAACCGGCCGACCCGCGGGTGGACGCCCTGCTGCGGGCGCTCGCCGCGGGCGCCGCGGAGCTCGGCCAGCCGCCGCTGACGTGGGGACCCACGGGCGGGACGTGCGACGGCAACCGGCTGCTGGCGGCGGGGTTGCCGAACGTGGACAACCTCGGCCCGCGCGGCGGCGGGCTGCATTCGGAGGCGGAGTGGATCGAGTTGGCAAGCCTGCCCGAGCGCGCCAAACTCGTGGCGTGGTTTCTCTGGAAAACGGCGACGGACCAGGTGGAACTCCTCTCCCCGTGAACCCTTCCCCCGACCTGTTCCTCGCCGGCCGCTGGGTGCCCGGCGAGGGCGAACCGCTCCGTTCCCAGAACCCGGCCACGGGCGCAACGGTCCACGACGGCCGCGCCGCCTCGCCCGCGCAGACCGCCGCCGCGGTCCGGGCCGCCCGGGCGGCGTTCGAGCCCTGGAGCGAACGAACCAACGGGGAACGCGCCGGCTTCCTGCGCGCCTTCGCCGCCGAGCTCGGCCGGGAGCAGGAGGCCCTCGCCGGGACCATTTCCCGCGAAACCGGCAAGCCCCGCTGGGAAGCGCGGACCGAGGTGGACGCGATGGTGGGCAAGGTTGCCATCTCCCTCGAAGCCCAGGCCCAGCGCGCCGGGGAGACCCTTCGGCCGGGGCCGGAGGGCGCGGCGAGCGTCGTGCGCCACCGGCCGCACGGGGTGTGCGCCGTCCTGGGGCCGTTCAACTTTCCCGGCCACCTGCCCAACGGGCACGTCGTCCCGGCGCTGCTGGCGGGGAACACGGTCGTGTTCAAGCCGAGTGAACGGACGCCCGGCGTCGCGGCGCACACCGTCGCCTGCTGGGAGGCGGCCGGGTTGCCCGCGGGGGTGTTGAACCTCGTCCCGGGCGGCCGGGAAACGGCCGTCGCGCTGGCGGCGCACCCGGACCTCGACGCCCTGTTCTTCACCGGCAGCGCGGGGGTCGGCGCGGCGTTGCACCGGCAGTTCGCCGGCCGGCCGGAGACCTTGCTGGCGCTGGAGATGGGCGGCAACAACGCGCTCGTGGTCCTGCCCGGCGACACCCCGGCGGAGCGGGACGCGGCGGTGCAACTCACGCTGCTCTCGGCGTTTCTGACGGCCGGGCAGCGTTGCACGGCGGCCCGGCGGCTGGTCGTGGTGGGGAACGGCGGCGGCGCGGGCGCGTTCCTGGAAGCGCTCGCGCAAGCCGCCGGGGCGGTGCGCGTCGGGCCGCCGGACGCGGAGCCGGAGCCGTTCATGGGTCCGCTGATCCACGCCGGGGCGGCGCGGGCGGTGCTCGACGCGCAAGCCCGGCTGCTCGCGGCGGGGGCGCGCCCGCTGCGACCCGTGACCGTGCCGGCGGGCCGGGGGTTGCCGTTCCTCGCGCCGGGGTTGCTGGACGTGACGGACGTGCCCGACCGGCCGGACGAGGAGATTTTTGGCCCGCTGCTCCAGGTGGTCCGCGTGCCGGACCTCGACGCCGCGCTGGCCGAGGCGAACCGGACGCGTTACGGCCTCGCCGCGGGGTTGGTCGGGGGCGGGCCGGGGGAGTGGGAACGGTTCCGCCGCCGGGTGCGCGCGGGGGTGGTCAACTGGAACCGGCCGCTGACGGGGGCGTCCAGCGCGGCGCCCTTCGGCGGGGTCGGCCGGAGCGGGAACCATCGGCCGAGCGCGTTCTACGCGGCGGATTACGGAGCGTATCCGGTGGCGTCGCTGGAGACGGCGACCGCACGGGTGAGCGGGGCGGCGCCGCCGGGGTTAAATGCTTAACCCACAGGGGTCACGGCACAACCACCACGTCGAAGGGGGCGAAAACCGCCCGGCCGTCCACCTGGACCTGGCAATACAGCCGGACGCGGCCGGGTTTGGGCGGGTAGAACTTGAAGTCCATCGCGGGGCCGCCGCGCAAAGCCGGGTTGAGGATGTCGCCGCCGAGGGGGTGGAGGTGGACAACCGTGGTGCCGTCGTCGTAGAAGCCGACGAGGTGGGCGAAGGCGTTCATCACCGGTTCGAGGCGGCCCTGGACGGGCTGACCGGTGGCGGCGTCGGTCACGGTGACGCGCAGGCGGTGGGCCTGGCGGGCGGGCGGGGGCTGGCCGTTGAGGTCGTCAAAGGTCAGCCGGAAGCGCAGACCGCCGACGGTGGCCGCGTCGGGGGCGGGATTTTGGATTTTGGGTTTTAGATTTTGGATTTCCGGCGCCGTCGGCCCCAAGTCGGTGAACGGGTATTCCTGGACGCCGTTGGCCACGGGCACGAGGTCGGCGAACACCCGGTAGGCCGCGCTCCGGGCGGGCGTGAAGGTGAAGGCGTATTCCCCCGGCACGTCGGTCGGGACGGGGTGCTCGTGGTGGTAGTCCTCCCGGGTGGCGGGGTCCACGATGAGCAGGTGGATGGGCTGGGTGTGAACGGTTTCCAACTCGGAGAGCGGGACCGGCGAGCCGTCGCGGTGGCTCAGGCGGACCGTGACCCGCGCTTCCCGGCCGGCCGCCAGGGGGGCGTCGGCGGTGGCCGTCAACCGGACGGAGGGCTCGCCGGGCGGGACGTAGATGAACGAGTAGGGGATGCGCCGCGGGTGGAGCGCCATGCCGCACTTCGGGCAGGGCGCGGCCGGGTCGGGGGAGGCGACCTCGGGGTGCATGGGGCAGAGGTAAATGTCCGCGCGCACCGTTTTCTCGTCGAAGGCCGGCGCCACCTCCGACAGCGCGGCGCGCAGGGCGGTCAAGGCGGTTTCCGCCCCCGGCCGGTCGCCGACCAGGGCGGATTGGGCGGTGGAGTTGACGGCGGCGGCGCCGCGCACGGCCCCGGCGGCCACGGCGGGGGCGTCGGGCCGCGCGTGGGCCAGGGCGCGCAGGGCGGGGGAGCACAGGGCGACCTGGTTGGGCACCTCCGCGAGCCGGTCCTCCCGGAGCAGGCGCTCGACGTTGGCGGTGGCGAGGCGCAGGACGTTCCACGCTTCCGGGGCGCTCTGCGGGTCGAGCACGCTCTCGGGCACGGGGACGTGCGCGCGGGCCGCGGCGGCGGCGCCCAACGCCAGCAGCAGCACCGTGAGCGGGAGCCTCCTCATCGGGCCACAATGTCGTCCTCGGTCCACATGACCCGGTCGGGTCCGGCGGAGCGGATTTCCATGACGGTTTTGCTCAACTGGTGGAAGAACAGGGGCGTGCCCCAGCGGTCCACGAGTTCGCCCTGGTCGTTGAGGGTCTGGCCCGCGGGCGGGCCGAGGGTGGCCTGGCGGGGGTTGTCGCCCATGAGCGCGCGCATGATCTCGGCGTTGGTGCCGACGGGGTTTTCGCCGGTGAGCGTGCGGTAGTCGCGGAGCATGAGGCGGACCTGGTCCACGGCGACGGCCGCGGCGGCATCCTCGGGAGGGGGAACGGGGGCGCGCGGGGAAGGCGCGGCGACGGGCGGAGGGAACGGCGCGGGCGCGGCCCGGGAAGTTGTTGGGGCCGGCGGGGCGCCGGCCGGGAGGGGGGACATCCCGGCCGGGCCGGGGGCAACCTTCGGCGGGCGCCCGGGTTTCGGGGCGAACAGCCAGGCCGTCCCGAAGATGACGGCCAACAGCGCGAGGCGGCGGGCGAGGCGTTGGAGAGTCATTGCGGGGTGGACGCGCGGCCCACCGGGATCAGTTCATGAAGCCTAGGTCCGGCGTGTTGAAGCGGCCGAGGTTGGGGAAGACGGTGGGCAGCATCCCGGGGGACACGCCGAACCATTTGGCCATCGTGCCGGCGAACTGGTCCACGGCGGTCGTGGGAATCCAGCGGCCGGTGCTCGTGTCGTCCGGGCCGCCGACGGCCAGGGTGGGCCATTTGCCGTAGGTGTTCCGGCCCTTCACCGCGCCGCCGAGGACGAGGTGGTGGGAGCCCCAGCCGTGGTCGCTGCCGAGGAAGTTCGAGGGGAAGGTGCGGCCGAAGTCGCTGGCGGTGAACGCCGTCACGCGCTGCTCGAAGGCGGGGTCGGCGTATTGGGCGCCGAGGCCGCCCATCGCGGTCTGGAAGGCGCTCAGACCCTGGGAAAGCTCGGCGAAGAGGCTGGCCTGGGAGCCGATGATGACCTTGGCGTCGTTCGCGGTCGTGCTGCCGGCGTTGGAGGTCTGGCCGGTGTGGGTGTCGTAGCCGCCGACCTGCACGAAGAAGACCTGGCGCTTCATGCCCAGGCCGCCCTGCGCGGCGGAGCGGTAGCCGGCGTCAATGATGCGAGCGACCATTTTCAACTGCGCCAGGAGGCTGGAGTTGAAAATGGTGCCGCCGCCGTTGGGCACGACGACGTCCTTGACGAAGGTGCGGTCGAAGAAGGTCTTGCTGCTGGCGTCCCTGACCTCCAGCGGGCCGGAGCCCAGGGAGGCGGTCAGGCCGGTGCCGCTGGCGAGGGCGTGCTCCAGGGCCAGGGCGTAGTTGGAGGTCAGCATGTTCTGCTGGACCTTGTCAATGCCGATGAGGGTGTTGAGGGCGCTGACGCGGGCGGCCTGCGCGGCGGCGGGGCCGACGTTGGCGTTGAGGGAGACGACGCCGCCGCTGGACACGGAGTATTGCTGGACGACGCCGCCGACCTCGAAGGTGTTGGACCCGGCCAGGGAGATGCACATGGAGAGCACGGCGGCGTTGCCGTTGCGGGGGTTATACTGGTCGAGCAGGTCGGCGCAGCGGCCGCCCCAGCCGGAGGTCGGCGGGCGGTCGGGGAGGGAGGTCTGCCACTGGACCTGCTGGTCGGCGTGGGAGAACAACTGCGGGGGCAGGGCGACGGACCGGGCGTTGTATTGGGCCTTGGTGACGGGATAGACGAGGGTGCCGACGTTGAAAACGGTGGCGAGCTTGCCGGCGTTGAACAGGGCCTGGAGCTCCGGGCAGGCGGGGTGGATGCCGTAGGAGTGGCCGTCGGAGTTCTGCGGGTTCAGGGCGAGGGCCGCGGTGGGGCTGCCGTCGGCGTTGGGGATGGCCAGGACGGGGGTGCGGATGGTGGCGTAGTTGGCGTATTCGGTCGGGTTGGTGGGGATGAACAGGTTGTTGGCGTCGTTGCCGCCGTTGAGGAAGACGCAGACCAGCGCCTTGTAGTCGGAGATGCCGCCGGTCTGGGCCATGGCGGCGTTGATGAAGCGCAGGTCGCGGATGGTGTTGGTGAGCGCCGCCGTGCCGACGGCCGCGCAGAGGGCTTGGCGGAGGAATCCGCGGCGGGAGGTGGGGTGTTCCATGACGGGAGGGAGGGGCGCGGGCGAGCAGGGTAGAACGGGGGGGAGGAACGCGGGGCGCGGCGGCGGCTCGTTCACCGCTGGACCGCGTATTCGGGGGAGGCCAGGATCATCTGCACGGCGGCCCGGGCCTTGTCGCGGGCGCAGGGGGTCGGCAGGGACGTGACGGGGGGCACGTCCGGGTTGACGGTGCCGGTGGCGGTCGAGGTGACGGCGAAGTTCGGCGTGCCGTTGGTCGAGCCGTTGAGGAAGGCGACGATGGCGTCCTTGGCGGCCGGGGACATCGTGCCGCCGGTGAGGCGGTCGGCGAGGTCGTTGACCAGCAGGGGCGCGTTGACGGTCGTGGTGGTCGTGTCGGTGAGGGTGTTGCCGCCCGCGCCGCCGGTGGTGCGCACGGTGCTGAAGCTGGCGTAGGGCGCGGTCATGTAGGCGCCAAAGTCCAGGAGGATGGCGCCGCCGCTGAAGCTGCTCAGGCCCTTGGTGTTGGCGGAGGACAGGACCATCGCGTTCACCGTGTTGGTGAGGTTGACGATGTTGCTGTCGGTGGTGAGCTGGAACTCGGGGGTGGTGACGTTGGCCTGGGCCAGGGGGCCGGGGAGCAGGAAGTCGGGGTAGAAGAAGTTGAACACGGTCGGGGCGTCCAGCGGGGTCTGCGCGAGGGAGCCGTTGGTGTTACGCATGTCAAACTTGCTGGCGGCCAAGGCGACGTTGCCGGCGCGGTCGAGCGGCGGGGCGGCCAGGGGGTAGAAGGTGACGCTCCGGCCGGTCTCGTTGAGCAGGGTCGGGGACCCGGCGGGGGGCGCCGGGGGGGTGACGGTGACGCGGTTGGCGTCCACGACGCTGAGGACGGTCCATTCGCCCGTTTTCACCTGGAGGCTGTCGGTGGCGGGGAGGACGAGCCAGAAGCGGTTGCCCGGGACGAGGTTGTGCGGGCCGTAGAAGATGAACGTCAACACCTTGGCGCCGTTGACGGTGGTGATGGTGTAGGAGCCGCCGAGGTTGGGCAGGAGCAGGTTGCCGCTGAGGGCGGAGGCCGCGGCGGCGGCGGTCGTGACGGTGAAGTGGCTGGCGTCGGGCTTGTCCGCGACGACGTATTCGCCGGAGGGAGCGCCGCCGGTGAGGAACTGGAGGAAGACCTTGGTGCCGATGGCCGGCCCGGTGGTGTTCACCGTGAGGACGGTGGAGCCGGCGGGCTGGGTGTAGGCGTAGGGGGTGACGCCGCCGGCGTTGACGGTGAAGGAGTTCGCCGTCGGCGTGGACGTGACGGTGTAGCCGGCGTCGTTCGGGTCAAACGTCGCGGCGGGGGTGGCGCCGGGGGTGACGCTGTTGGAAAAATCCAGCGCGACGCTGTCGTTGGTCGAGAGCCGGTGGGGGTTGGCGGTGGTGACGGTGACGACCTGGCTGCCGGACTGGCGGAAGGTGCCGGAGTTCGTCGCGAAGGGGAACGTGCGGGCCGGGGCGGCGATGCGCAGGAGCGGCTCGCGCTGCTTGCCGGCCGTGGCGGAGGCGTTGACCAGGGCGAGGTTGCGGGCCTCGCCGTCCAGGAGGATGGCGCGGACGACGGCCGGGAGGTTGCCGCGGACGTGGCCGGCGCTGCCGTCGTCATCCCATTTGGCGACCACGCGCTGGAGGTAGGCGGGGCTGGGGTTGCTCTGGACGAGGCGCTGGATGAGCTGGCGGCAGAGGTAGGGGCCGACGTTGGGGTGGGCGACGATGCTGTCGAGCGCCCCCTCCAGGTCGCCGAGGGCGTAGGCATCGTAGGCGGCGTTGGCGGGGTCGGCCTGCACGCCGGCGGCGGGGGGCAGGACGACGTTGTTGAGCAGGAGCTTGGCGCCGGGCTCGTGCCGGGTCGGCACGAGGACCATCGGGTCCACGTAGTTCTGGGCCGGGCCGAAGTTGGTGGGCAGGCGGCCGCCGACGAGGGGCTGGTTCCAGTTCCAGCCGGTGAAGACCCGGGCGAAGCCGCCGATGACGGCTTGGTCGTAGGTCGGGACGAGGTTGCCCTGGGAATCGAGGACCAGGGTGCCGTCGGGCCACAGGCGGTTGAGGCCAACGGAGAAGAGCTGGAGGATCTCGCGGCCGTAGTTCTCGTTGGGGTGCAGGCCGGTGGGGAGGTCGCCCTTGGCGTTGCCCTGCACGTTGAGCCAGTAGCCCATCGTCGGGTGGAGGGTGACGGCCCGGAGCAGGTCGCGGAAGTTGCCGAAGGAGCCGTCCACGAGGGTGTCGTAGTAGGAGGCCAGGCCCTCGCCGTGGTTTTGGAGGTTGGCGTTGGAGTCCGAGACGACGAGGATCTCGCTCAGGGCGAAGGCGACGCGCTGGCGGAGCTGGTCGGGCGCGGTGACGGCGGCGCGCCACCAGGCGTTGATGGCCAGGTAGGAGTCGTGGACGTTCATCGGGTCCAGCGAGGTGTGCGCGTTGACGTCCGGCAGGAGGTGGGTCGCCGGGTTCCGGGCGGGGTCGAACTGGGCGTTGAGCCACGCGGCGTAACCGTTGGCCTGGACGGCGGCGAGGTCGGCCGGGTGCGCGCCGAAGGCCGCCTGGTTGAGGAAACGGGCGGCGCCGGCGACGGTGCCGCTGTCGTCGGTGAAGCCGGGGTCGGCGACGGGCGTGGGCGGGTTCTGCGAGCCCTGGACGCGGCCGAAGAAGCCGCGGATCTCGCCGTTGGGGTAGGCGACGGTGTGGACGTTGAGGTAGGCGCGGCCCTGCTGGAGGGCGGTGACGATCTGCGCGGCGGTCAGCGCGCCGGCGTCCTGGATGTTCCAGAGGTAGCCGCCGTCGGGCGTGCGTTGGTCCGGGTGGAACTTGTCGGCGTCGTCAAGGTCGAAGACGATGGGGCCGGAGCCGGTGGCGTCCGGGGCGACGTGGATGTGGTAGGCCGTGCGCGGGGAGGTGAGGCCGGCGTAGGAGAAGTGCAGGGTGGCCTGGGTGTTGCCGGGGTTCATCCGCAGGTCGGCCGTGCCCGTGGCGGTGCTGGCGGCGGTGCCCTGGGGGGAGAGGTTGGTGGAATACAGCGTGCCCGGGGAGACGGCGGCGGCGGGGTAGTCGTATTTGGTGAGGACGTAGCCGGGCACGACGGCCGTGGCGGGAGCCGCCGTGCTGCCCGTCGGGTCCAGGAACCAGCCGACGGCGAGGTTGGTGCCGCCGCCGGTGCCGGTGTGGTGGAGAACCTCGTAATAGTAGCGCTGGCCGGCGACGAGGCTCAGCCACGGGGAACGGTTGGCGGGGTTCCACGTCCGCACGGTGGGGCTGGGAACGGCCACGACGGCGCGGCGGAGTTTGTTGACGGGCTCGGCGTCGTCGGAGAGCCAGAACTCGGCGGCGTGGTTGGCGGCGACCCAGAAGTAATAGTTGCCGGTGGTCGGCGCGGTGAAGTAACCGCGCAGCCGCTCGCCGGTGTGGTCCGGGAGAGCGGTCGTGTCTTCCAAAGTGACCAGGGTGTTGTCAATGCTGGCCGGCGGTGCGGAGAGCGGGATGTCGGCGACGCGGGTGCCGGGGACGTTCGACCACAGCTCGCGGGTGACGCCGCTGCCGGCGTTGAGGATCTGGAGGTCCAGCACGGCGGCGCCGGTGCCGAGGGGGTTCGTGGCGGTGAGCGCGACGGGGAACGCCCCGGCGGCGGTCGGCGTGCCGGCGATGACGCCGGTGGCGGCGTTGAGCGTCAGCCCCGGCGGCAGCGGCCCGCTGTTGGCGCCGAGGGCGAAGGTCGGCGCGGTGCCGCCCGTGCTGCTGGCGGTGACGGTGAAAGTGAACGGCTGGTTGACGAACCCGACCGCCTGCCGCGCGGAGGTGATGGCCGGCGGGGCGAACGGCACCGTCTTCGGGTAGAGCCGGGCCGTCGGGATGACCTGCTTGGTCTGGCTGTCGGAATACCAGTTGAGGTGGACCTCGGCGGAGGCGCTGGCCTGGAAATACTCCAGGCGGAGGTCATACCGGACGCCCGCCTGGAGCGCGACGCTGCCGGTCCGCTCGGCGCTCCCGGTGGCCCAGCCGTTGATGACGGGCTGGCCGTTGACCCAGAGCTTCGCGCCGTCGTCACTCTTGACGGTGAAGTAATAGGTTTCGGTATATTGCGGCTGGACCTGACCCTCCCAGGCAACGACGTAGTTGGTGAGGTTCAGCCCCGCGCCCGGCCCGCCCGCGGTCCAGACGAAGTCCACCGCGGGGTCCAGGCGCTGGAGCGTCGGCGTGCCGGTGAAATAGCTGGGGTCGTAGGTGGCCGGGGAGCTGGCCCGCTGGAAATACGAGCCGGAGAGGCCCGTGCCCCGCGCGCTGCCCGCCGGGGCGATGGCGACGCTGGCGCTGCTGGCCGCGCCGAGCCGGTAGCCGGCGCCGGGCAGGGCGACGCCGGTGACGACGGCGCCGGTGAGCCGGCCCGGGTTGGCGAGGGGAACGGCCGTGAGCGTGAGCGTGCGGACCTTGGCGGGGAACGTCACGGCACCGGGCAGCGGGGCGTAGTCCACGTTCGGCGTGGCGGTGCCGCCCCAGTTCAGCGGGACGGTGAGCGGGGCGAAGTTCAGCGTGCCGCCGCGGGAAACGGTGAAGGTCGCCGTGTCCGTCGCGGCGGTGGCGGCGTCGGCCGGCTGGGTGGCCGTGGCCTCGGTGGCGGTAATGGTGACGACGTTCTCGGCCGCCAGCGCGGCGGTGAGCGCGGCGCGGTCGTCGAGCGCGGCGCCGTGCGAGTGGGCGCTGGCGGGGTCGTAGCCGACGATCTTTTCCGCCCAGTCGCTCACGCCGTCGCCGTCGGTGTCGAGGTCCTGGACGAGCACCCGGAAGAACGTTCCCGGGCCGGCCGCCTGGGGCGCGGCGAGCGTGCGGGCCGTGCCGTCGCCCACGGTCTGCACGTTGGGGGTGAGCGCGGCCCAGCCGCCGCCGGGCCGCGTGAGGTCGGCCGTGGACTGGAGGACGTAGAGCTTGCCCGCGACGGTCGGGAAGGTGAGGGAAACGGTCGTGCCGTCGGCTGTTGTGGACGTGACCGCCAGGGCGGAGCCGGCCTTGAAGGGGTTCGTGCCCGCGGCGAGCTCGGCGCCATTGGTGAGCCCGTCGCCGTCGTCGTCCGCCGCCAGCCAGCGCGGGTCGCCGGCTTGGGCGTCGGAGACGCCGTAGAGCAGCTTCCACACCGTCAGGTTGATGCCGGCGTCCACCGCTCCCTGCGCCCGGACGCGGGCGGCCCCGCCAGGCCCCGCCAGGGCGAATGCCAACGCGACGGCGAGCAGCCGCCAGAGCGACCGCGGGGCGGACGCGGGGCGGCGCGGGGACCGCTTCAGTTCACGGTGCATAGGACGGAGGGGGAGGTGGTTGGCCGGACGGAGAGAGGGGTGGGGAGCAACGCGCGAAGATTCGGGGGAACACCGGGCGGGGGCCGACCTGCCGGGAGCAAACGACTCGAACGGTTTTCGAGGCAGTTCCTAAATCACCCGAAAGCAGCATCGGCAATGCCAATCTAAGGGCTTAGGGTGACGATTTGTTAACGACCGGCCCGCGCTCAGAGCTGCCGCGGGAGCACCCGCCCGAGGGCCCGTCGCGGCCACCAGACGAGCGCCGTGCCTGAGATGCTCGCACGAAAGTTCCCGGGTAGGGCGGGCAGGATGCCCGCCGCCGGGGCATCTTGCCCCCGTGCTCGTCCCGCTGGGCGCAAACCCCTGACTCATTGGGATAAACTCCGCCCGGACGGGCTGCGCGGGGCAAGATGCCCCTTGCCGGCGGGCAGGATGCCCGCCCTACCCGGGAACCTAAGAGTGCCGCGTTTCCTTTTGTTTCCTCACCTAGCTCGTCCCCGAGCTGGCGAGCAGGCGGCGGATGGCGTCTTCCAAGGTCTGGGTGTCCACCGGCTTGGTGAGGTGCTCCCGGAAGCCGGCCGCGTGGCTGCGGGCCACGTCCTCCTCCATGCCGTAGCCGCTGAGGGCGATGCCGGGGAGGTTCTCGCCGCGCGCCGCGCACAGGCGCCGCATCAGGTCCATCCCGCTGCCGTCGGGCAGGCCGACGTCGCTGATGAGCAGGTCAAAGTTTCCCCCCGCGGCCGTCGCCAGGGCGGACTGGACGTCGGGCGCGGTGCACACCTGGTAGCCGCGGCGCGTGAGCAGCATCTGCATGGAGCGCAGGGTGTCCGGGTGGTCGTCCACCAGCAGGAGGCGCGGCGCGGCGCGCACCGGCGCACGGTCGCCGGCGCCGGGGGTAGCCGGCCGGTGGTCCGCGCCCCGGATGGGGGAGGCGCCGGGGAGGACGGGGGCGGGGGCCTTGACGGTGGGGAAACCCAGGGTGAAAACGGCGCCCTGGCCCGGGCCAGCGCTGCCCGCTTCGAGCGAGCCCTCGTGCAGCTCGACCAGGGCCTTGGCGATGGCCAGCCCGAGCCCCAGGCCGCCGCCCTGCCCGTCGCGCGCGCCCTGCTCGAAGGCGTCGAAAATCTTCGGCAGCAACTCCGGGGGGATGCCGATGCCGGTGTCGGCGACCTCGACCTGGAGGCGGTGGGGCGCGGGGTTCCGGGAGCGCACGGTGATGCGTCCGCCGGGCGGGGTGAACTTCACCGCGTTCTTGAGGAGGTTCCAGATGACCTGGTGCAGCCGGGCCGCGTCGCCGCGCAGGTGGTGCTCGCCCGCCCCGAGCTCGAGGGAGACAGCCAGGTCCTTGGCGGTGATCTCGTCCTGGCAGATGCCCAGGCCGGTCTGGATCACGTGGTGCGCGTCCACGGTGTCGAGGCTCAGGCGCACCTTCCCCTTGGAAACGCGGGTCAGGTCGAGCAGGTCGTCAATGAGGCGGGCTTCCAGCTCGACGTTGCGGCGGATCATCGCGATGGCCGGGCGCAGGCCGGCGGGCAGGGACTCGTCGTTCTCCAGGAGCTGCACGGTGTTGATCACCGGGGACAGCGGCGTTCTCAGCTCGTGGCTCAACATGGCCAGGAACTGGTCCTTGGCGTGGTTGGCGGCTTCCGCGGCGTCGCGCGCCTCGTGGGCGGCGGCGTAGAGCGCGGCGGAGTCCACGGCGAGCGCGGCGCGGCCGGCGAGCTCTTCCGCCAGGGCGACCTCCACGGGCGCGTAGCGGCGGCGGGAGCCGGTGAAGACCAGGGAGAGCGCCCCGAGGGTGCGCCCGCGCGCCACCAGGGGGACGACGAGGTAGGCGTGGACGCCGAGCTCCCGCAGGAGGGCGCGGTGCCCGGGCGCCCACCCCGCGGCGGCCAGGGCATCGTCGGAAACGTCGTCGCGCAACTCCGTCTGGCCGGTGCGTAGGACGCGGGGGACGTAGTAGTCCAGCTCCGGGTCGAGGGGATAGCTCCGGCGCACGTCCTGCACGTGCCCCGCGGCGGTGGGCGGGGCGGAGTGGGCGGCGGCGAGGCGCGCGGACCCGTCCTTTTCCAGGGTGTGCACGAGGCAGAGGTCCGCCAGGGTGGGCACGGCCAGGGCGGCGACGTTGCGGAAGGTCTGCGCGGAGTCCAAGGAGGCGGCGAGCGCCCGGCTGGCCTCGCTGAGGAAGGCGAAACGGCCCTGCGCGGCTTCGGCCTCCGCGCGGGCGGCCTGCTCGCGGATGAACTCGGCCCGCTCGTCGGCCTGGCGCTTGACCTGCTCGGTCTTGTTGAACAGGTCCACGAAGACGGACACCTTGGCGCGCAGGATCTCCGGGACGACGGGGGTGAGGATGTAATCCACGGCCCCCAGGGAGTAGCCGCGCGAGAGGTGGTTCTCCGTGTCGTTGATGGCGGAGACGAAGATGATGGGCGTGGTCTCCGAGCTCTTGCGCTGGCGGATCAGCGCCGCGGTCTCGAACCCGTCCATCACGGGCATGTTCACGTCGAGCAGGATCACGGCGAAGTCCTGCCGGAGCAGGCAGCGCAGCGCCTCCTTGCCCGAGTGCGCGAGGACGAGGTTCTGTCCCAGGGCCAGGAGGACGCTCTCCAGGGCCATTATCTTGTCCGGGCTGTCGTCAACGAGGAGGATGCTGACGGGGGGCGCGGGAGACGGCATGGCAAAGGGGGCCGGG